>NZ_JAQNDO010000001.1:13132500-13235919 GCF_028369105.1 Polyangium mundeleinium
GATGGCTTCAATAATGCACCGTATGCAACTACGGATGATGAGGGACGTTATCGTATCACGTATGGCAGCGAGGAGCTTGGGCGCATCGGCAAGATGGGCGCTGATCTCATCGATCTCATCGTCCGCGCGCCTAATGCACCCGCCACGTCAAGGAAGATTTGCCGTGCTCCTGCGACTGCGATCGTGGACCTCGTCGAAGGAGACGCGACCTTCCGAGGTCAGGAAGAAGTCGAGCGAGTCAAGACGGCTGTCATTGCCGCGGTAGGGGCAAATAACATCCATTTGCTGAATAGCACCCAGATCGCAGAGATCGCCTGCTCCACGGGTGAGAGTCGTGACCTCATCGAGCTCCTTGTGAAGGCGGCCCAGCTCGCGCCAGCCATGGGCCTCATGCCCCCTTCCACACCCCCTCATCACATGGACACGACACTCATCTACGCCCTGCTTCGGCAAGGCATGCCCCAGACCCGCCAAGGGCTCCTCTCGCAACGCCTCTCTATACTTCGGCAGGCCATCGAGCAGGCCATCGATGCAAACATCATGTCCGTCGAGTCACCCGCCGACGTGAACACCATGATGCAGATCTTCGCCGACAAGATGGTCGAGTTCGTGTCCGATGCCCGGCCCGGCGGCAATTCTCTTTCCGAGGTATTCCTGGCATACCAGCGTGGAGTACAAAGTGCTCCTCCCGGTCGCGTTTCCGTTATCGAATCAAAACGACTCTCATTTCTGCGCGCGGCCATCCAGCACGAAGGAACCGTGGAGCAATTCTGGTCGGCGCTCGCCAATGCGCCGACAAACATCACGGATCCGGATACGATCGCGGATCTCAAGCTCGTCGTGCAGCTAGGCACCCTGACTCGCTACCATGCAGACCTCGTCGCCGAGCTTGCGAAGCGTTTCAGCACGGGGACCCTGATCAACACCCGAGATCTTGCTCAATATGACGCGAGCGACTGGAAGGAAATTCTTGAGAATCAGGAGGGTACGCCGATCGGTTGCCCTGCGGACACGCCCGGGGCGAATGAGGAACAACGCTGGGACAATTACGCCAAGATCCTCGAGAGCACGGTGGAGACGGCTTTCCCGACGGCGGTCATCGCGGATCGGGTGACCGACGAGGTGCCGGGGGCCGGTATCCGCGTATTCTTCGAGAACAACCCGAATTTCGAGTTCGGCGCGGTGCGCGTGTCGAGGTATCTCGCGCAAACGAACGACAGGATGACGGGCGTGAGCAATGTCCCCGCGGTGACCGAGCAACTGAAGAAAATCGAGCGGCTCTTCCGCATCACGCCCAGCTACCGTGAGATCAAGCTGCTCCTCGACGCCGGTCTCCACTCGGCGCAGAGCATCTACCGCATGGGCAAGCGTCGGTTCGTCGCCAAGTTTGGCCCCAGCCTGAGAACGGAGCGAGCCGAGGTGATCTTCGGCAGGGCTCAGTGGATCGCGTCCGCCGCCACCGCGCTCTTCGCCAAGTTCGGGAGCAGCTTCAATGGCCTGCAGCTCTTCTCCCTTCCGGACCTGGTCTCGCCCGCGAAGACCCCGCACGCTCTCATCGCGGATTGGGCCTCGCTCTTCGGCTCCCCGGACGGTTGCGCGTGCGAGCATTGCCGCTCCGTGTACGGCCCTGCCGCCTATCTCGTCGATCTGCTCGAGTATCTGGATCGGCAAGACTCCAATCTCCCCCCCGAGGGGCCGAAGTTCTCGGCGAGAGACGTTCTCATCGGCGATCTGAGCGGGCAGTCCGAGGGTCCCAAGGGGCGAAGGCCGGACATCGCGCGGCTGCTGCTCTCGTGCAAGAACACGAACACGACCCTGCCCTACATCGATCTCGTCAACGAGATCCTGGAGGTCGTCATCGCCAACGAGGTGGAGGAGCCCGATCTCCTCTGGCCGGCGAACATCACGAGCGAAGGGACGTCGCAGGAGCTCCTGGCCGAGCCCGAGATCATCCACCCGAGTGCCCGCCTCGCGGCGTATGCCGAGCTCGCGGACGCCATTCATCCCTTCGAGCTGCCATTCCACCTATGGGGCGAAGAGGCGCGCGTTTACCTCGAACATCTCGGCGTGCAGCGGCACGAACTGCTCGAAACCTTCCTCGCGCCGGCCGACCAGATCGCGCGCGAGCGGCTGCGCATGTCGAAGCGGGAGTGGGGGATCGTGACTGCGCAGTCATCGCCAACGCCGCCGACCACGGCGGCCTGCTGGGGCATGACGGGGTCGGACTGGATCACCCGCCAAGATGATGGTCTCAAGTACGTCCGCGTATTCTTGCGGAAGGCCGGCATCTCGTTTGAGGAGTTGCGAGAACTGCTCGCCACGAAATACGTGAATCAGATCGCCCCCCCAGCGGTGAAGTTGAACCCCGAGGCGGGTTGCGATATCGATGCGAAATTGCTGGACGGGCTCGATGAAGAGGTGCTCGGCAGGATCCATCGCTTCCTGCGGCTACGCAAGCGGCTCGGCTTCAGCATCACCGAGCTCGACTGGACGGTCTCCGCGTTCGGCGCGACGGACATCGACGCGGAGCTCGTGCGCCGCGTGGCCGATCTCGTCGCATTGCGGAAGGAGCTCGACCTGCCGCTGCCCGTGTTGCTTTCGTTCTGGGGCGACATCGGGACGTATTCCACCGAGTGGGGCACGTCGCTCTACGAGACGACGTTCCTCACCAAGTCGGCGCTGGCCCAATCCGCCGAACTCGCGAACGTGCCGGGAGGGACAGCGACGGGCACCGTGGTCGATCATGCGGCTGGGATCTGTGTCGCCCTGGGCATCAACGTGCTCGAGCTCGGGCTGCTCGCCATTCCCGAGGTCGCCCAGCAGCAGATGGGCATCACGAGCCCGCTCGCCCTGAACGCGCCTCTTTCGCTGGCCAACCTCTCCCGGCTCCACCGTATCGTCGCGCTGGCCAGAGGGTTGCAGATCAGCATTGAGGAGTTCCTGGTCCTTCTCGAGCTCTCGGGGCTCGAAGCGCTCACGGTCGTGGTCGACCCACCGCAGCCACCGCAGCCGCCCGCCGTGCCGGCCACGACGCGGGCGTTCGTCGAGCTCGTGAGGAAGGTGCAGCGCTCGAAGCTCACGATCGCGGAATTGCATTACCTGGTACGGCACGCCGCGCCACCCGGGACGCAGGCGGGCCTCTCCGATGAGGCGCTCGACGGGCTCGCGGGCGAGCTCGGAGCGCTCGCCACCGAGGTCTCGAACGAGACGATGCTCGAGAGCGATCCCGAGAATGCGCACCTTCGCGCGCGCCTCGTGGAGGTGCTCGACGGCGTCGCGCCCGCCGAAGCGCCCGCCGTCGCCGAGCAGATCATCCAGGTGCTCGACACGCCATCGACCGCGTCGCTGGAGGCTCGCACTGCCGAGCGTGCGTTCATGCAGCTCCATCTCAAGCAGGTCTTCGGGGACGGGGACGAGATGGCGCTCACGCTGAACAACCTGGTCGGTCCGGTTGGCCCGGCGGGCATTCAGGATGGTCCCGGGATCGGTAACAAGGCAGATCGGTTCGCTCACGTGCTCGCGAGCGTGTTGAACCATTTGCGCCGGACGCGGACCGAGACCCAGGTCAAGCATGCGCTCGCCTCCGAAATGAACTTCGAGCTCGAGACGATCGACCACCTGCTGACGCAGACGCTGGACTCGTTCGCGTCGAGCGGAGCACGAGCGCTCTTCGATTTCATGCCCGGAATGCACGCGTCGGTCGAGTACACGCCGCCCACGCCTGCGACGAACGATGATCGAAAGAATGCGATCCGCCGGTTGCACAAGGCTGCGTTGGTCGTGACGCGGCTCGGGCTCGACACTTCAGAGCTCGTGTGGCTCTATCCGACGGATGAACCGTCGATCTGGCTGGGTCTGAATAGGCTTCACCTCGTCGAGGGGAACGACGAGGCCGCGGATTGGCGGGCACGTTTCGGCGACCTGATGCGGCTCGTCGACCTCGTATCCTTCCTCGACACGCTGCCGCAGGGGCACGTGGACCTGCGCCCTCTTTTCGAAGCAGCTTCCAATGCTTCGGCCCCGGAGGATCTCGATTCCTTCTGCCAGATGCTCGCCGAGCGAACCGGCTGGGCGCCCGATCAGGTCCAGCATCTCGCCGCGACCGCCTTCGGGTTCAAGGTCTACCCCGTCGCGGAATCGGACTTCCTCGACGAGAAGGCCATACTCTGCCTGCACCGCGCACTTCAGGTCCTTGCGCAGCTGGGAGTCTCCTCTCAGCAGGCGGTTCTCTGGGCCACCGTGGACGCCCCGCTCCCGCCCGCTGCCCAGAACGCCGCTGACATCGTGCTCGACATCAAGCGCATGGCGCGGGCCAAGTACGACGACGCCGGCTGGATCGAGGTCGCGCGCTCGCTGCGGGACACGCTGCGGACGAAGCAGCGCGACGCGCTGGTCGGGTATCTCGTCGCGAAGCGGAACCTTTCGGGGCCGAACGAGCTCTTCGACGAGCTGCTCATCGACGTCGAAATGAGCCCGTGCCAGCTCACCTCCCGCATCAAGCAGGCCATCAGCTCCGTCCAGACGTTCGTGCAGCGGGCGCTCCTCGGGCTCGAGGAATGCGTGCCGGAGCTCGGCGAAGAGGCCGCGCGTGAATGGGATTGGATGAAGAGCTACAGGATCTGGGAGGCGAACCGGAAGGTATTCCTCTACCCGGAGAACTGGATCGAGCCCGAGCTGCGGGACGACAAGACGCCATTCTTCGAGACGCTGGAGAGCCGGCTGCTGCAAGGCGAGGTCACCGCGGAGTCGGCCGAGGCGGCGTACCGGGAGTATCTCGGGAGCCTGCACGAGGTCAGCCGGCTCGAGGTGGCGGCGATATGCCATGAGCGCGAGGACGGCGACGACTCCGTCGACATCGTTCACGTCATTGCCCGGACACACGCGATGCCGCGAAAGTACTACTACCGGAGGCGGATCGATTCGAGCTACTGGACGCCCTGGGAGAAGGTCGAGCTCGACATCCAGGGAGACCACCTCGTGACCACCGTCTGGAATCGGCGCCTCCACCTCTTCTGGCCCATGTTCGAGCCGTACACGACGGAAACCAACAAGAAGCGGCAGCGAATCAATCTCGCATGGTCCCAGTACCAGAGCACGGGGTTTGGCCCGGTCGCGATGACGAAGAGCAGCCCCATCGTCATCGGCGAGAGCTCCGACCTCGGCTGGATGTCGTTCGTCGCGGCGCACGAAAACGGCACGCTGCGGATCGATTGCATGGTCAGCGTGTACGCTATGATCCCTCAGCTACCCCAGTTGCCAGGGATGCCGGTGCCTCCGCCGTATCCGCCGTTCGTGGCGTACCAGAAATTCGGTCACTTCCTGCTCGACCCGTGCGTCGGCGATATGACCGCCGTCCAGGTGAACGAGTCGCCTTACCTCAATGGTTGGGCTCCGAAGTACTCCTTACCGGCATACATGCGGTTGATGGAAGTGGGTGAGAGACCGGGGAACGACGATTCCTTCGTCATCCCGGCGCCCAAATCGTTCCTGTCTTCGCCCTGGGGCTTGTCCACCATGGGTTTGCTCCAGAAAACGCCGGGACGCTTCTCCGTGCTCATGGATCGGGCCCACGACAGCGTTGTCGTCGACGACGATGCGCGCGACGCGCTCGTGTACTCCGACAGCACGCGCACGTTCTTCATGGACGCGCGCTACCGGGCGACGATCACGTGGAAGGACATCGCCCAGGCCTTCCCGAACGTTCCGGCGCCCGTGGGGCAGCAGGCTTCTGGCTGGCTCGACCCGATCGTCCTCGAATGGGCCAATGAGCCCAAGCTCGACATGGGGGCCAATGCCACCGTCCAGGGCTACTACCGCTTCCACACGTTCTATCACCCCTACGTGTGCGAGTTCGTTCGGCGCCTGGAGCGCGGCGGGATCGATGGGCTGCTCCGCTCGGACACGTCGAGCTCGACGCCCCTCCAGCAGACGTGGAACGAGTATTTCGACGATGCCTACGGGCCGACGCTTCTCGTTGGCAAACCGTTCCCCATCGAAGACGTCGACTTCTCCTTCGGCGGCGCCTATTCTCAATACAACTGGGAGCTCTTCTTCCACGCGCCGTTCCTCGTCGCCACGCGCCTCTCCACGAACGGCCGGTTCGAAGACGCGGATCGCTGGTTCCGCTACATCTTCGATCCGACGGGCGGGGCGCCGGGGAATGGGGCGGAGCGATTCTGGAACGTCCGCCCCTTCCGCGAGAACATCGATCTCGCCTCGATTCAGGCGCAGCTCGAGCAGCTCGCAGAGGAGAACCCGAACGCCAAGCTCCTCGCGGAGCTCTTCGGCGTGTCTCCCGATTCGAGCGCCACGCAGGACATGACCGCGCAGATCGACCGCTGGAGAGAGAATCCCTTCAATCCGCACCTCATCGCGCGCATGCGGCCGCTCGCCTACCAGAAATCGGTCGTGATGAAGTACGTCGAGAACCTCCTTTCGTGGGGCGACAGCCTCTTCCGGCGCGACACGATGGAGTCGATCAACGAGGCCACGCAGCTCTACATCCTCGCGTCGCGGATCCTCGGCGACCGGCCACGCCTCGTGAAGACCGAGGGCGTACCGCCCAAGTCCTACGCCGAGCTCGAACCCAACGTCGATGCGTTCTCGAATGCGCTGGTCGAAATCGAAACGATCATCCAAGCGCCGCCTGAGCCGAACCCTCGACGCCCGCGCCGCGAGCCGACGCCGGTGCTCCGGACGCTCTACTTCTGCGTGCCGCCGAACGATGAAATGCTGGCGCTCTGGGATACCGTCGAGGATCGCCTGTTCAAGATCCGGCATTGCATGAACATCGAGGGCACGGTACGGCAGCTCGCGCTCTTCGAGCCCCCGATTGATCCGGGGCTCCTCGTGAGGGCCGCTGCGGACGGGCTGGATTTCGGCGAGCTGCTCTCCGAGGTCAATGCCCCGATCCCCGTCTATCGTTTCTCGGTGCTCCAGCCCAAGGCCGTCGAGTTCGCGGGCAGCGTGATCTCCCTGGGCGCGTCGCTCCTCGCGGCGATCGAGAAGCGCGACGGGGAGGCACTCTCGCTGCTGCGACAGACGCAAGAGATCGAGCTGCTCGAGAGCGTGCGCGAGGTGCGCAAGCGTCAGGTCGACGAGGCCCAGGAATCACTCGAGGCGCTGCGTCGCTCCCGGGCGGTCATCGAGGAGCGGCGACAGTTCTATGAGAGGATCGACTACACCATCGCGAAGGAAAAAGAGCAACGAGCCCTGACGATCGACGCCGCAATCGCAACCGGCCATTCTCAGTGGTGGCACCTCATTGCCTCCATCCTTAGGCCGATTCCCCAGTTTGCGGTGGGCTCGGGGTGGCAGGTCGAAATTGGTGGCGTGCAAGCAGCCGGGGTCGCCGAAGCGATCGGGCAGAACTACGCCATGACCGCTTCCGAGCGGAGCACGGATGCGTCGTTGGCCGCCATCGGGGCTGGCCAGGAGCGCCGCTGGGAAGACTGGAAGCTGCAAGAGCGGTTGGCCGAGAGAGAGCTCGAGCAGATCGACCGCCAGATCCTCGCCGCGGAAGTTCGGCTGGACATCGCCAAAAAGGAGTTCGCCAATCACGAGCTGTCCGTGAAGAACGCCAAGGAGGTCGAGGATTACCTGAAGACCAAGTACACGAACAAGGAGCTCTACAACTGGATGGCCTTGCAGGTCGAGGGCGTGTACTTCCAGGCCTACAAACTCGCGTACGAGCTCGCGAAGCGGGCCGAGAGGGCGTTCCAGTTCGAACTCGCCCAGCCGAGCGCGAGTTATATCACATTCGGCTACTGGGACAGCGCGAAGAAGGGACTACTCGCGGGTGAGAGGCTCCAGCTCGCGCTCCGGCGCATGGAGGCCGCGTACCTGGAGCAGAACAAGCGGGAGTACGAGATCACGAAGCATGTCTCGCTCGCCGAGATCGCTCCTCTCGCGCTCATGAAGCTGCGGGAGAAAGCGTCTTGCGAGGTCGAGCTTCCCGAGGCGCTCTTCGATCAGGACTGGCCGGGTCATTATGTACGCCGGATCAAGTCGGTGAGCGTCACGGTCCCGGTCGTGAATGGGCCGTACGCCAGCGTCAACTGCAAGCTCACGTTGCTGAAGAGCAGCGTGCGGATGAAGACCACCGGAGCCTACGCGCGTAACGACCAGCCCGGACAGCCGGATCCTCGCTTCCTCGACCATTATGGGGCCGTCCAGTCGATCGTCACGAGCAGCGGCCAGAGCGATGCAGGGCTCTTCGAACTCGTCTTCCGTGACGAACGGTATCTGCCCTTCGAAGGCGTAGGCGCATACAGCACGTGGAAAATCGAGCTCGACGGGAAGACCAACCGGTTCGACCCGACGGCCGTGCACGATGTGGTCCTGCACGTACGTTACACGGCGCGAGACGGCGGGGATGCGCTCAAGAATAGCGCGCTCAGCGCGCTGGGCGCTCCGCCCGATCCGCTACCGGGGGCGGTCACAAGCGGCTTCCGCCTCTTCAGCGCGAAGACGGATTTCCCCGACGCGTGGCACGTTTTCACGACGAGTGGAGAGCACGTCCTCTCGTTGCCGCTCACCACGCGCCTCTTCCAGCCCCTGCTCGGGGTGCACAAGCTCAAGATCACCAAGGTGCACCTCTTTGCCAAGCGAGTGGGTGGCAGCACCGACCAGCTCCCGGTCGAGCTACGAGCGCCGGGGGTCGAGTTCGAGAGCGAATTCGCGACGACCCATTCGCTGGCGATTTCCGTGAACGAATACGGCGACCTCCTGTTCTACCGAAATATACCGTCAGATGTGCTGACCCACGAGGAAAACGACGCTCCGGTCGCTCCCTGGAAGCTGAGGGTCGCAACGTCGGATAACACGAAGCTCGAGGACCTCTGGCTCGTCTGCGAGTACCAGAAGCAATAGGCTCGAAGAGACGCTGAAACAGGAGAGAGGGCACGTTATGGAGCAGAAAGGTTTTGCACCGAAGCCCAAGACGACCGCGCCCGAGGCGGTCAAGGCCCCGAGCCCGTCGCTTCCGAAGGGAGGCGGCGCGGTTCGTGGGCTCGGCGAGAAGTTCGCCGCAAGCCTGGTGAGCGGCACGGGATCCCTGACGGTCCCGATCGCGGTGTCGCCAGGCCGCGGCGGGTTCGGGCCCGACCTCGCCGTCGCGTACGATTCCGGCGGTGGCAATGGGCTCTTCGGTGTGGGCTTTCGGCTCTCCGTGCCCTCGATCTCACGGAAGACCGAGCGTGGTTTGCCCGAGTACGAGGACTTCCGCGAGTCCGATGTGTTCATCATGTCGGGCGCGGAAGACCTCGTGCCGAAGCTCGATGAGGATGAGGAAGGCAACTGGGGGCGCGACGAGGTCCCGGTCGGCGCGAGTGGCGAGAAGATCGAGCGGTACCGTCCCCGTGTGGAGGGGCTTTTTGCGCGCATCGAGCGCGTCAAGGAGGCGAACGGGAACGTTTACTGGCGTCTCACGACCAAGGACAACGTCACAAGCATCTATGGCCAGAGCGAAGGGACACGGATCGTGAGCCCTGCGGCCTCGACCAAGGTCTTTTCCTGGCTGCTCGAGCGCACCGAGGACGCGCTCGGGAACGTCATCGTCTACGATTACAAGGCTGAAGACTTCGCGAATGTGCCGAATGCCGTCTACGAGAGGCAGCGGCTTTCGGGCGACGCGCCGGTCGTCAACCGCTACCTGAAGCGGATCCGGTATGGGAATACGGTGCCCTTCCAGGCGCAGGGCTTCCTGTTCGAGGTCGTCTTCGATTACGGCGAGCACGGCGCAGCAGCACCGACGCCGGCGGAGGAGAACACCTGGCCCTGCCGGCAGGATCCGTTCTCGAGCTACCGCTCGACGTTCGAGATCCGCACGTACCGCCTCTGCCGGCGCGTGCTGATGTTTCACCACTTCCCCGAGCTCGGCGAGGAGCCCGTGCTCGTGCGCTCCACCGACTTCACGTATGCCGAAGGGCCGGCGCTCACCCGGCTCGTTTCGGTCACGCAGTCGGGGTACATCAAGACGGGGAGCGGCTACTCGAAGAAGTCCCTGCCGCCGCTCGATCTCGGGTATTCGTTGCCCGAGCTCCAGACCGCCGTCAAACTGCTCGATCCACGAAGCCTCGAAGATCTACCTGGCGGTGTGGACGGACAAACCGCACGATGGGTCGACCTCGATGGCGAGGGCATTCCCGGCGTGCTCTGCGAGCAACAGGGGGCATTTTACTACAAGCAAAACCTCGGTGATGGGCACCTCGCCCCGGCACGGCGGCTCTTGAGCCAGCCGGCCCTGGCGTCGGGCGGCGGGGCGCAGCTCCTCGACGTCGGGAGCGAGGGGCGACAGTGCCTCGTGGAGCTCACGCCGGAAGGTACGTCGGGCTATCACGAGCGCACGCCCGAGGGCGGCTGGGGGCCCTTCGTGCCGTTTCCTTCACAGCCGAACGTCAACTGGAATGACCCGCGGGTCCGTTTCATCGACCTTTCCGGCGATGGACTCGACGACATTCTGGTCACGACCGATCACGTGCAGCTCTGGTACCCGTCGCTCGGCAAGGGCGGGTGGGGCCCGCCGCGGGTTCTGCCGAAAACTTACGACGAGGACAAGAGCCCGACGCTCGTGTTCGCAGACATGACGCAAGCGATCTTCGTGGCGGACATGAGCGGGGACGGTTTGCCCGATATCGTGCGCGTCCGCAATGGCAGCATCTGCTACTGGCCAAACCTGGGACGCGGGCGGTTCGGCGCCAAGGTGCAGATGAGCAAGGCGCCGCTGTTCGATGATTCGCACAAGTTCGATCCACGCCGCATCCGCCTCGGCGATATCGACGGGACCGGCACCACGGACATCGTGTACGTGGCGGGTGAAGGGGCGATCATCGTGTTCAACCAGGCGGGCAACGCTTGGAGTCAGCCGGTGCGAATGCCGGGGTTCCCGACGGCAGATTCCATGTCCACTGTGGGCGTGGTCGATCTGCTCGGATCCGGGACGGCGTGTCTCGTGTGGTCGTCGCCGTGGCGGGGCGTGGCAAAACCGCCGATGCGGTATATCGATCTTCTGGGCAGCAAAAAGCCGTACCTGCTCACGTCGGTCAAGAACAACCTCGGGGCCGAGACGAAGCTCGAGTATGCGCCCTCGACGAAGTTTTACCTGGAGGACCTGAAGGCTGGAAAGCCGTGGGTGACGCGGCTGTCGTTCCCCGTGCACGTGCTCACGCGTGTGGAGACGTTCGACGCAATCAGCAAGGCGCGGTTCGTCAGTACGTACAAGTATCATCACGGGTATTACGACGGCGCGGAGCGAGAGTTCCGGGGGTTTGGCCTCGTCGAGCAATACGACGCGGAGTCGTTCTCGGCCGAGCGTGGGAAGGGGCTCTTCGCGGAGGCTCCGCCGACGGAGGAGGAATTCCACCTGCCGCCGGTGCTCACAAAGACGTGGTTTCATACGGGCGCGTTCTTCGACAGGAGCCGGATCGCGAAGCAGTTCGAGAAGGAATATCACGCGGGTGACGAGCATAGACCGGAACTGCCCGACGCCGAGTTGGAGGCGGGGTTGTCGCCGAGGGATTTCCGCGAGGCGTGCCGGGCGCTCAAGGGGCAAATCCTCCGCACGGAGGTCTATGCGTTCGATGGTTCGGAGGCGGAATCGCACCCGTATGTCGTGACGGATGTTTGCCCTGCCATCGTGCGGGTGCAGCCTTCGACGGCGAAGGCGTATGCGTCGTTCTTCGCGTATGCGCGTGAGTCCGTCGAGATTCATTACGAGCGTGACCCGGACGAGCCGCGCGTGGTGCATACGCTGGCGCTCGAGGTCGATTCGTTTGGCCACGTAAAGCGCTCGGTAAGCATCGCGTACGCGCGGCGGAACATTCCGGAAAACACGCCCGGACAGGGGCTCTTGGCCACCCTGACCGAGAGCGACGTGGTCAACGAGGATGGGGAGACGAGTTGGTACCGCCTCGGAGTGCCCAAGGAGACGCGAACGTACGAGCTCACGGGGCTCTCCCCGACACAGAGCACATTGTTTTTGTTCGACGAGGTGCTTGGCGATGTGAACGTCGCCGACGCGATCCCCTACGAGGCGATGCCCAACGGCACCGCAATGCAAAAGCGCCTGGTCGAGCGGGTGCGGCAGGTTTATTACGACAGCACGACGCTGTCCGGGTCCTCCCCCGCAGCCCTGCCTCTCGGCACGCTCGACGCGCTCGCGCTGCCGTACGAGACGTATGCGCTAGTCTTCACCCCCGGGCTCTTGACCACGGCTTATGGCTCGCGCGTGACCTCGACCATGCTCACCCAGGGCGGGTACATCGAGGAAAACGGCGAATACTGGGTGCGAACCGGCCGCCAGGTGTTCGATCCGGACAAGTTCTACTTGCCGGTCGAGATCCTAGATCCGCTCGGCAATCCTACGACCATCACGTACGACGTCCACGACTTGCTCATGACGTCCGCCGAGGATCCGCTCGGTAATACTGTCACCGCGACAAACGACTACCGCGTCCTCGGGCCCACGCTCGTCACCGACCCGAACGGCAATCGCAGCGCCGTGAAGATCGACGAACTCGGGATGGTCGTGGCGACGGCCGTGATGGGCAAGGTCGGCTCGAATGACGGGGACACGCTGGAGGATCCAACCACGACGTTCGCGTACGACCTCGATGCATGGCGCACGACGGGTAAACCCAACGTCGTGCACGCGGCCGCGCGCGAGCGGCACGGGGATGCGCTGACGCCGTGGCAGCACAGCTACACGTACCTCGACGGGCTCGGGCGTGAGATCCTGAAGAAGGTGCAGGCCGAGCCCGGTCCGGCGCCGGTGCGCGACGAGAACGGGGGGCTTGTCAGGGACGAGAACGGCGCGGTAGTGTTGGCCACCGCCTCGCCGCGATGGGTGGGCACGGGGCGCGTGGTCATTGACAACAAGGGCAATCCCGTCAAGCAGTACGAGCCGTTCTTCACGGCCACCCACGAATACGAGGACGAACAGGAGCTCGTCGAGTGGGGCGTGACGCCCATCCTGCGTTACGACCCACTCGGCCGGCTCATCCGAACGGACCTGCCGAACGGGACGCATTCGCGGGTTGAGTTCACGCCCTGGCAGCAGGCGAGCTGGGACGGGAACGATACGGTGCTCGAAACGGGCAACCCCTGGTATGCCGCGAGGCAGCCAAGCGCGACGCCGACGCCTTCGACGCAGGAGCAGCGGGCGGCGGAGCTGACCAAGAAGCATGAGGGTACGCCGGCTCTGGTGCATTTCGACGTGCTGGGCAGGCCAGTGCGCGGGGTCGAGAATAACGGGGCCGCGGGGTCGTACACGACCATTGCGGAGCTCGATATCGAGGGGAATCCGCGGAAGATCGTGGATGCCCGTGAGAATGCGGCGATGGAGTATGTCTTCGACATGCTCGGGCGGACGCTGTACCAGAAGAGCTGCGATTCTGGAGAGCGGTGGACGCTGGCGAATGTGCTCGGAAACCCGATTCGGGGCTGGGATGGCCGGGGGCATGTGGTGCGCTCGGTGTACGATGTGCTGAATCGGCGGACGGGGCTGTGGGTGCAGAAGGGGTCGGATCCGGAGGTGCTCGCCGAGGTGACGGTGTATGGCGAGGGGCAGACGGATCCGGAGGACGCGAATCTGCGCGGGAAGGTGTATCAGGTGAAGGATGGGGCCGGGGTGGTCACCTCGGTCGAGTACGACTTCAAGGGGAATTTGCTGGAGAGCCAGCGGCAGCTCGCGCAGAATTACTCGACGCAGCTCGATTGGTCGGGTTCCGTGGCGCTCGAGACGGAGGTGTTCACGCAGACGACGGCGTACGATGCGCTGAATCGGCCGACGAGTCTGACCACGCCGGATCAGAGCGAGATCAAGCCCGTGTACAACGAGGCGAGTCTGCTCGAGAAGGTGGAGGCGCGGATTCGGGGCGCGAGTAGCTGGACGACGTTCGTCGATGATATCGATTACGATGCGAAGGGGCAGCGGGAGAAGATCGTTTACGGAAATGGGGTTGTTACGGAGTATGGCTACGACCCGCTGACCTACCGGATGACGCGGCTCAAGACGACGCGGACCTCGGATAGTGAGCTGCTGCAGGACCTGCGATACACGTACGATCCGGTAGGCAACATCGTCGAGATTGCCGACCTGGCGCAGGAGGAGCTCTACCACAATAGCGAGCTGGTCGAGCCGGTCTGGAAGTACGAGTACGATGCGATCTACCGGCTGGTCGAGGCGACGGGGCGGGAGCATTCGGGGCAGAATGCGGATATCCAGCAGGATGCAAATGGGTTTCCGCTGGTGAATGCGGCGAACCCGAATGATCCGCAGGCGATGCGGAACTATGCGGAGAGCTTCGAGTACGATGCGGTCGGCAACATCGTGCAGATGATCCACGCTGCGCAGGGCAGCACGGGAAGCTGGACGCGGCGGTACGACATCGCGACGACGAGCAATCGGCTGCTCGGGACGAGCTTGCCGGGGGATGCGCTGGGGCAGTATTCAGCGACGTATACGCACGACGCGCACGGGAGCATGACGTCGATGTCGCATCTGGATGGCATCGAGTGGGATTTCAAGGATCAGAAGCGCGAGGTCGACAAGGGCGGCGGGGGGACGGTTTACTTCACGTACGATGCCGGCGGGCAGCGGGTGAGGAAGGTCTGGGAGCATAGCGGGATCGTCGAGGAGAGGGTTTA
Source organism: Polyangium mundeleinium (assembly GCF_028369105.1). NCBI lineage: Bacteria > Pseudomonadati > Myxococcota > Polyangiales > Polyangiaceae > Polyangium > Polyangium mundeleinium. The sequence goes on from NZ_JAQNDO010000001.1 coordinate 13,147,147, forward strand.
CCTCGGGGCGTTCGAGGTTTACCGGAGGCACGAGATCGGGAATGTCGTGCTGGAGCGGGAGACGCTCCATGTGATGGATGATGCGCGGCGGATCGCGATGGTGGAGACTAAGACGGTCGACGCGTCGGATCCGAACCTCGTGGTGACGTCACGGGTGCGGTATCAGCTTGGGAATCACCTCGGCTCGGCGGCGCTGGAGCTGGATGACGAGGGGGCCGTCATCAGCTATGAGGAGTACCACCCCTATGGGACGAGCGCTTACCGCGCCGTGGACGATACCGTCGAGGTGAGCGCGAAGCGGTACAGGTACACAGGCAAGGAGCGGGACGAGGAGACGGGACTGTATTACCACGGGGCGAGGTACTACGCGCCGTGGCTCGGGAGATGGACGAGCGCAGACCCGGCGGGCCTTGTCGATGGCGTCGATCTGTATGCTTATTCTCGGAACAATCCAATGACTCGCGTCGACCTAGACGGGCAAACGTCCGTCCTGATCGCCGGTCACAAGACGGACGCGCCCCGCACCCGCGACCAACGCACCGCCAATGAAAATGCGGCCATCAACAAGACAAAAGGCAACAATGACTTGCCGACGACCGTGCAAGGAGTTCGAGCTGCGCGGAAACGGGAGGACCAAAACTTTTCAAACAGGGCGGACAATCTGAAGAAACGAATGGCCAAAGAGGAAAACAAGGATAAGTTCAAAGCCCCTATTTTTGTACGAAATGCAGAGACTGGCAAAGATTTTCTCGAGGCTCTCGTCGAAGCGTCGAAGGCAGGACCGATTAAGAACCTCGTCATCTGGGGACACTCCGGGCCTGAGGGGCTATACATGCGCGAGGATCGCGGATTCTTTCGCAACGCGGGCCAATATGCCGCTGACCGTGCAAAGATGGCAGAACAGGATGGCGTCGACAGTTCGCGCGATTTTGATCAACTCAAGGCACTGATGAAGAGCGGTAAAATAAAATTCGCCGAGGGAGCCGTCGTGATCTTTGCCGGATGCAAAGCCGCCGGCCATAGCGAGTTCGACAAAACATCGATCGCGGCGCGGTTTACCCGGGAGACTGGGATCACCACGATAGCGTCCGTTGGGGGCTCTGACCAGAGTCTCGTCAACGATTACAACCGCGAAGGGTCCATCATAAGATGGTATAGTATCGAGAAGACCGGCGACGACGTCACGCCTACGGAAAAGGAGAAAGTGATCAAGCCGATTGATTTACTAGCGCCGGACGATCCTGCGTCGAATAGCGTGCTGCCCCTCGAGGCGCCAACTACGCCGCCTGCGCCTCCCACACCACCGCCCACGCAGCAGCCCGTCCAGACTCCTGCTCCGCAACCGGCGCTGCCCGCTCCCCAAGGGACCACAGATTCAGTGTGGCAGATCATCCTACGGTCAATGCCAATGATGATGTCGTTCCCCATGTGATTTCGTGCGTGTTCAGGGGACGTCACTGCGGCACAGGCTCAGTGTGCGTCAGGGTACGAGAATGGGAGCCGCTAACTCACTCGGCGGCCAGTCGCCGCACGGTCACCTTCGCGAGGGCTAAAGGAGTCTGTGCGCCCTGAGGATCCTCGCGCGCAGCAACCCAAATCGCGCCTCCAGACTCCGTCGCAAGTGCATACGCTTCCGACCATCCGCTGCGAATACTCCGCGACTGGCGCGATTCGCCGTTGGCGCCGCGTACCTCGACCCAAGCCCGCCAATTTCTCTCGTTCTCAAGCTTCGTGCCGAAGAGGACGACGTCCCCGCTGGGCAGAATGGCCAAATCGATGATGTCGAATGCGGAATCGAGGGGATGCGATGCAGCGATCTGTCCGTCGCCCCCGACCTCTAGGAGCCGCGTTTCACCAATTTTCAAGGGCTGGTGGTTGGTCAAATGCCGTGACGGGCCGACCACGGCGACTGCATTGCCATTGGGTCGGCACGCGAGGGCCAGGACGGCATTTTCGCCGAGTGCGGTACGCGCGATGCGTTTGCCGTCGGTGGAGATCCGCAGGAGAACTGTCTCGCCACCAAATACCTCATCATCGTCGCCCGCAATCAAGAGGTGTCCCGATCCGCCGAGCACAAGCTTCTTGGGATCGGCCACCTCGGGAATCTCCATGGATACAAGGTGCCTCGCGCTGTCCTTGTCGAACGAGGCGATGACGACCGGGTGCTTTCCTGTTCGGATGGGAGGCACGGGAACCTTGAATGAGGCGAGCACAATGGGGGATCCGTCGGACGCAACGGCGAGACCGGCGAGAGGGTTCCGCAGTATAGTTTGGGAGGCGAGCGCTACCGCGGTGACCGGGTCGCCCGTCGGATTTACGCGCCAAAGGAGCAAATCCTGTGGCCCTTTCCAATCGTAGTCTTCGGTCGCTTTGCCCTGGGGAACGTACTGCTTGGAGCCGAGCGCAACGGGACGCTCATAGGTAAGCACCGCCCAGGGTATTCCATCTGAAGACCGTGCCAGCGCGACGTCCATCGCAGGGAATTCTCGCGCCCATTGGACCTGCCCCTCGACCGCGCGCGCGAGAAAGACGTGGACTTGCGGGGGGTCTTCGGTTGGATCGGCGATCACGGTATGATTGCCGATGCGCGCTTTGCGGAAAAAGTACCCTCCGATAAGGATATCATTCCTACCTGTTGCAACAAGGCTTGTAATCTTCGCTCCCTCGATGCTAAGGGTAAGGGACGGATTCTCGATGGGCTGGGGCGCTTCTGGCGCGATGGTAACCGTTTGCACTTCCGGTGGGGCCTTACAAGATGCGCCTCGACAACCTGCGAGGGCAAGCGAAGCTAGGGCGAGTCCAAAGCCCCGCCGGTTGAATAGGCTAGCCATGCGGGGATGTGAGGGCGGGGCGAAAGGCAGGGAGCATGCCTTTCGGGGACGAGTGACATCACCGGCCATTGAGAGCATCGATAGCAGCCCCGTCCACGGGTGTTTACAGTGATACATGTGTTCAGGATGAATTGAGGGAGACTGCAGGCATAGGTACGCGCAGGGACGTAGAGACTGCAAGCTGGACGCTAGATGTCAAGTTCCCTGTGGCCCGAGACTTCGGAGCCGAGCCCGGTGGTAACCATCCCGGTCGGTGGTGCATCTCGCGATCTCTTTCGCGCCGACCATCCTTGCCTTGATGCACTGGATATCCGGACGGTACGAAGACGAGAGTGTGCGAGATCGTGGCGCACTGGAAGCGCAGCCGGAAGGCGGCCGAGGAGTTTGCGACCGAGGTTGAGGTTGCCGCGGCGCGCCTGTACTGGTGGCTGCTAGCTGGCCCCGCTCCGACGCCTGGTACAATGCCGTTGGCCAAGGAGGCTCCGATGATCCTTCGTCGCTTCGTTGCCGCGCTCTCCCTCACGCTTCTTCTCCCGGCTTTCGCGATCCTGCCCTCGTGCACCGATCCATCCTGCGCTGACGGTGGCGAAGGCTGCCCATGCGAGAAGGCCGTCGAGTGCGGCAGGCCCCCCTCCTGCACGGGCTGGGTCTGCGACGGCACCTGCCACTCTTACAACGAGCGCGTGGGCTTCCGGTGCGCCACCGGGGTCTGCGATGGCGCAGGACACTGCCTCGGGTGCTTGCAGGACGCGGACTGCGGTCCTGGGCACACCTGCGAGCCCGGGAACGTCTGCTCAAACTGCGACGACGGGGTGCAGAGCGGCGACGAGACAGGCATCGACTGCGGCGGGTCGTGTCCCCTCTGCCCCGGGACGTGCAAGGTCGACGCGGATTGTTTCGGCGGGTACTGCTGGGAGGGCCAATGTTTCCGATGCGACGATGGGATTCAGAACGGGGACGAGTCAGGCATTGATTGCGGATCGCTCTTCGGTCATTGTCCTGTCTGCACGGGCTACCAGTGCGAAACAGACGAGCAATGCGCCACAGGCATCTGCTCGGCGATCGGGACCTGCTGCAAGGTCGTCTGCGATGGATGCCAACAGTGCGGCGCCGACGGGGAATGCTTCCCGAAATACGGCCCTGCACCGTGGGCCGGTTGCCTTCCGGGGCAGGTTTGCGGCCTCGGTGGCGGTTGTGCTTGGCCGAGGGGCCATGCTTGCATGGAGAACGACGACTGCGAGTTTCTCTCCTGCATCGACGGAATTTGTTCTTGATGAATTAACCAGTCACGGCGCCGGGGCGAGCTCCGGGATACAGCAATATGTAACGGGATTGATCGTCTGCGTTTCACCCACGAATTCTCCCCCGCTGGGCTCGCAGGTCCCCGCCTCGTATGACAGGACCTCCGCGGTCGCACCCGCGAGCCCCATTCCGATCGGCAGGTCGACACACTTGGGCCCCTCGGTTGAAGGCAGCACGAGGGTCCCCTGCTCGTTCGTGCAGGTTTCGTTGGTGTACGCCTTCACCCGCACCGAGCACGTTGCACCTTCCGGCGCGCCACATGTGCAGGTCGAGCAGACCCTTTGGTCCTCGACCTTCCTCCACCCTGTGTGCCGATCGGACCAACCCGCCGGGCACGCCGCCGTGGCCTCCAGCCCGTATGCGACACGACATAGCCGGTAGCCGGGCGGTGGCGGGGCGACGCAGAGATTGGCAAGGTCACACGTTCCCATGCTGGCGGATACGTAGTCGATGACCTTGGTCTTCTTCGGAGCCGGCAGCGGTTGCCCCTCAGGTGGCATCCCAGGTTCTGCGACGCATGGCGCGACGGTCGGCGGCTCGACGACCAACGATCGTACGCATGGTGTCCCGTCGCACGTGGCCCCCGCCGGGATTTGGCTCGACGATGAACAGCTCCCATCCCAGCCGGCGGGAGGGTCGAACGAGGTTACGATTGGGGGAGAAATATCTTGACAAGCGGTAGATCTGGCGCTCCACGAGATCGGCGCGATGCACCCGCCCGCCGGTGCCGAGCACGAACACGTCGGGCATGTCGGTTCGGCGAAGACGACATCCACCCAGTTCACATACGGCTCGGCGGGTAGTGGAGGAGGAGGTGGATCGGCCTCGTTCCCCATCCACACGTACGATGGATACAGGTCGAATCCACCGCCACCAGGCGTGATGCACTGCGCAGGCTCGAGACACGCCGATCCTGGGCCGCCATCCTCTTCGCCGGCATCAGCTTCGCCATCTTCACCGGCGTCGACCTCGGCGTCTTCGTCCCCCGCGTCAGGTGGGCACGTGTACTTGTTCCCCGGCGGCCCGCAGCACGGGACCTGACTTCCGGCATCGTCGTAGCAGATGGTGTACGCGTCGAAGTAGATCGTCCCGCAACCCGCGGCGCCAAACCAGACCAGCGCGCTGAGAACCAATCCGATGGTTGAGGAGACTGCAATCGCTCGCATGGCGACTGGATGCTACGCAGCCGAACATCCCGACGTCAACGTATACACGTCGCGCAGACAAACCTCCGTTTCAGCGTATGTAATTTGGAAACTTGCTCCCCCGGCGCCCGCCATGCACCCTGTCCGTGTTTGCCCGGGAGCTCGCCTATGAACGTCGCACGTCTGCAACGCGTGCCCGGATGCATCCTGTTTGTCGTGATCGTCTCGAGTGGAGCAGCGTCGTCCCCTGCCCGAGCCGACGAGCCGCCGCGACGCTTGAAGTACGTGCGCGCGCCAGGCGCTGAGCACTGTCCCGACGAACGCTACCTTCGAGCCTCCGTGAAGGCGGAGCTCGGCTACGAACCGTTTGACGACAGCGCGGCGGGTTCGATGATCGTCACCATGACGCGCACGCCAAGCGAGTTCGTTGCCGTCATCGAGAAGCGCGACGAGAACGGCGGGCTCGTAAACACACCGAAGAAGCTGACGGCTCCGCCGTCACGGTGTGAGCAGCTCATCGACAGCGTGGCCTTCATGATCAGCGCCATCTACAGGCCGATCGTCATCGAGCTACCTACCTCTGCGTCGCCGGATCGTAAAACGCCAGCAGCTTCGCCGACGCCTCCAGCAGCAACGCCCCCTCGGGTTTCACCACCTGCGCCGATCGCGCCTCGTACAGCTCCGCCGACGCCTTCTCCCCGGAAAGCGGGTGCGTCGCGGAAGCCCGGATTGGCCGTGTCCATCGACGGAGGAGCCTCCTTTCTGAGTGCTCCAGGACCAGCGCCGAGCTTCACGCTGGGAGCAGGACTTCGCTGGCCTCGTTTGTCCCTTGCTGCGGAGGGACGTTACGATCTCGCGGGTAGCGATGGGGGACGGCGCGCGTCCCATCTGGGGGCTGCGGTTGTGCCATGCATACATCAGCCCCTGCCGGTGTATGACCTCGTCTTCCCCGGCTGCCTCTTCATGCAGATCGGGCAGGTCGCCGTCGGCGTCGATGGCAAGCAGCTCCCAGATTACACCGACGTGCTCGTCGGCGTAGGCGCACGAGTAGGCCTCGAGAGGTTCTTCTTCGGCCCCCTCGGCGCCCATATCGAACTCGACGCTACTTACTACCTGTCGGATGTCGTCCTGCGCCTCGATGGCGCCGAGGTCTGGCGCCTCCCCGACGTCTCCTTCGCTGTCCGTGTCGGACTGGACGGATTGTTCGACGTGTTTTGACGCACTTTCGATTTCGATGAAGAGCCGCTACGAATTTTTGGACCGTCTGCCCTGGGTCCGGCGTGTCTCCCGTGTGGGCCAAGTACAACCGCCGTCTGCCGACCGCTTCACTGCGTTCTGCGTGAAGTATTTCCCGATCGTCACGGCTCGCCTGAAGAGGATTGGCGTCCGGGATGCCGACATCAAGGACGTCGCCCAGAAGGTTTTTCTGAAAGTACATCAGTACTTCGAGCAGATCCCACCCGAAGGGGTTGACCCGTGGCTCTTCAAGATCTGCGAACAACAGGCTGCGAGCCACTATCGCCCCCTTCGTGAACGCCTCGAGCGTCCTGAACCGAACGCGGACTTCTCGATGGTTGAAGAAGACAACCCGTTCGACCGCCTCGAGCTCGCCCAGTTTATGAGCCAAGCGCTCGAGCAGATGGAGCCGAGACTCGTGCAGGTCCTCATCCTCCACGAGATCGACGAGAAGCCGCTGCCGGAGATCGCCCAGGAACTCGGTATTTCGAGGAACACGGCGCAGGCTCGGCTCGCTGAGGCGAAGAAATCGCTCAAGCTGAAGATGGAGCAGCTACTCCGGCCGATCACGCCGCCGAAACGCCGGCTGCTCCTGCTGCTGCCGTTCGGCCTCGACACCGTGTTCCGCCTGGACAAGCCGCTGTCCCCCGAGTTCGCCCAGGAAGTACAACGGGACGTGTGGCAGCGGCTTTCGTGCGAACTCGGTCTGCCAGAGAAACTGCCACCCGGGCCGCTGCTCCCTCCCGATCCGCCCTCGGAGCCGCCGTCGTCCGGCAAGCGGATCACCGGGGCCGGAGCAGAACCGTCTCCCCCGAGTTCGAAACGGCTGCGAGATGCGGTCAAACCGCTGTTGAAGCGTATCCTCACCGACCCTCTCTTCTGGAGCATCCCCGGGATGGTGGGGGCCTACCTGCTGGGAAGAACGCCTCTGCCGCGCGAACCGCTCTCCAACATGCAGATGGCGCCGATCGTGCTCCCCATCGTGATCGAGGCCAAGGACACGCAGGGCGGGGTAACCAACATGCCGGTGCCTGCGTCATCAGTACACGAGGCGAAGGCACGTCCCATCAGGGGGAACCAAGCCCCGAACCCGGACATCGATCTGGAAAGGAAGGTGCTGGCCCAGGCCCGGGAGGGACTACGGGGGCGCCGCTTCGCGGAAGTCTTGGCCGCGATGAACGACCACACGAAGAAGTACCCGAAAAGCCCATACGCTGCTCTCCGCGAGGGGTACATCGTCCAGGCGCTCATTGGGCTTGGCCGCGTGGAAGAGGCGCAGAGGCGGGCTGAAGCTCTGCGAAGCGAGCATCCGGGTGACGAGATTGTGGAGGCCCATGACGAGCTCGTCGAGCACGCTGTGCCTACGCAGTCCCCAGCCGAACAGCCATCGGGTACGACCGCTCAGTAACTTTGGACGGGCTGGTCGTCGTCCGGCGTGTTCATGGGCAGAGGAAATAGAACCGGCTCATCCAGTCGGTGGACTGGCCCCGTTTGTCTTCGCAACAAATGACCGCCCGTAGTCGGCCGCGGGATACTGCTCGCCTATCTCGTTTCTGGGCCAGCCCAGGTTCCGCGCCCGTCTTCGGGCGGTGATTCATTGTTTTCTGTAGTGGCGAACGGCTCGCAGTCGGTCGTGATGCGCCGGTCTGGCCCACACCGCGGTGCAACACGATCGACTGGGGGCCGCTCGATGGTTTATCGCTCGCAGTCGGCTGCGGGTCACGGGGGTTCCTCGTACTGGCAATCGGCAACCCGTGCGCCGCAGTGGACTACGGGCTGCATCAATTCGTGCGCTGAGGTTCCATGGCCGAAGACGAAGAAGTCGTGGCGCAGACCGAGAACGAGGAAGACGATCGCGAGGACGCTCCCACGATTGTCCTTCACCGTCCTCCGGGACTTACTCCTCGTCCGCCGGTTCCGCTGTCCAAGGCGATGGTCGCGGAACATCCATGGTGGCGCAGGTTCTTGAAGGGCCTCTGCTTCTGGCGCAAGCCGTCCGGGTCCTCTTCATCTGCCCCCGTTCTGCTCCCAACAACGGCTTCGTCGTCTTCCTCTCCGTCGCCTGATCCGGCGCGGTCGACGACCTCTTCGACGTCGGACACCACGATCACCAGGAGGGCTGGTCGACGCACTACTCCCACTTTGGTTTCGCCGCCGTCTCCGGGCCGTCGAGCGGTCGTCGACGAGTTGCACGGCCTGCTCTGGGGCTTCGAGCAACACGAACTCGAGGACACCGTCGTGCTCATAGGGCACATCCTCACGGTTCGCAGAGCAGGTCCCGAAGCACGAGTCGACGCGCAGATCCTCCACGCCCTGCTGCATCTCCGCGTCGAGGAGGATGGGACTGTTCCCCTCGTGTACCTGCGCGGCAAGGTCGCCGGCCTCGCTCGCAGCGTCGTGGATGAAGCGCTACTCCGGCTCGAGGAGCAGGGACGCGTTCTGCTTCTGCCTGAACCTCCGACAGCACGAACACGGCAGGCAGTAGCGGCAATCGAGCATCCAACGCGCGGACTTCTGGACCGATGCGCGCTGCCGACGAGCGTGGATCCGCGAGCTACGAGGACTGCCTCATGAGCTCGGATCAAGCCTCCCGCACGCTTCGCGAGTCACCAGGGGGACCGAGCTCGGCAACTCCGTGCTCGACGCTGCGACCAACGGAGCAAGCCGCAACATCTCACCGTCGCATCCGCGCGCCGATCGAGGAAGTGAACGATGTTCTTCGGCAGCTCCGCCTCCCCGAGCTCGTCGACGTCCTCACCTTCGCCCAGCGTGTTCTCGCCGCCCGCGATGCTGCCGCCGATCCCGAGGTCGTAAGCGGCATCCTCGCTGCGATGAACCAGCTGCATCCGCCGTACAAGAACACGTCCGGTGTGCCGCTGCCCATCCTGCGAGGCGCGCTTCTTCAGGTGCCGCGCGCGGCCTTCGAGCGCGCGATGCTAGAGGCGGAAGTGCAGGGGCTCGTGAAGCTGGTGCCAGTCGCACCTCTCGCTCCCTTTGTCGAACGGCAGGCAGGCATCCAAGATCCGAAGCGAGGACTGCTCTACTTCTGCACCGCCCCGGGGGCACACGGGCGACGGGAGCCCTGACATGGGCCGCCGACACGAGCCGGATCCGTTTGCCCTCAAACTAGGTCATCGGATCAGGGATCTGCGCCTCGCACAGGGGATGTCGCTCGAGCACCTCAGAAGGAAGACTGGCATCGTCGCGAGTCACCTCTCGCTCATCGAGCGAGGGTACGTGACGATCAACATTGGCACCCTCGATCGCATCGCACGCGCCCTCGGCTTGACGCCGATGTTCCTGGTGCTGTTCCCGGAGGAGAGTGAGCTCGAAGCAGTCGTCGAGCATATGGGCAGCATGAGCGCGGAGGAGCTCGCGCAGCTCCGCGAACAGGTGTCCGCGTCGCGGAGCCCATGGGCAGGGAAGCCCCGCCCTCCGCGTGGAACTCGTCGTACGTAGAGTACGTAGAACAGCAAGTAGTCGGGCTTGGCAGGCCACCGGATGAGCCTCGACGGCGAATGGGGATGATCAAGTGCCAAGGCCAGCGAGCGAGGAACCCAAGGTCCGGCTCAACTTGGAACTTCCCGAGCGCCTCCGTGGCAGGCTCGATCAACTACGCGCGATGAGCGAGGCCGGCACGATCACCGAGGTAGTGAAGAGAGCCGTCGCCCTGTACGACGTGCTGCCCTCAGCGATCCGAAACGGCCGGGAGAGGGTGCTCCTGCGCAGCACCGACGGCACGGAGCGCGAGCTACTCATCCTATGATCTCCTGCCGACGGGCTCCACCAGGATGACCAGGCAGGGTTTGTCCTCGCTTGCGGTTTGCCCCGGAACATGCGATCCAGGGCAGCGATGTCCTCCGCTCGTCCGCCTTCCGCGTCTTTCGAGCCCCCGCCTCCGCCCTCGCGAAGGCGGCTCAGAACGGGGCCCGACGCGTTCGACGTCCTCTCGCGGGACGGCGCGGCCGCGGTCCTGCTCTTCGCCCGAGCCAAGCTCGAAGCTGAGCGTCAGCGTACACCTGGGCTCGTGAACGGATCTCTTCGCGCCTTCGCCTCGGGCGTGGAGTCAGCGGCTCGCAGCGTGACCGAAGGGGTACATGACGATGGCGTGTTCATCGCACCGCTCTTCCGCCTGCTCCGCGAGCGTGATGAGGTCCCGTCCTGCCCGACGCTGTCGGCATTCAAGGCGCGGCTGCTCCAAGCCTACAACCGCGGGCTCCTCGAGCTCGCCACCTGCGAGCGCGCCGAGGGCGAGAACCCCTTGGTGGTCGCCGCATCTGCGGTTCGTTCCCGACGAACCACGTTTCATCTCGTGCAGCGATGGTCGCGTCGGAACATGTTCGCCGCGCTCGACGACCTCATCGAGACGCTCTCTCCCAAGGCATACGTCGCAACCAAAGACTTCACGCGCAAGGTCCACGAGGATGAGAAACGCCGCGAAGGGCGCCCCCGCTTGATCACGCTGCCGCTCGACGCTTTTGCCGCCCGCGTGCAGGTAGTCGTCAATGAAGGCTCGCACGACGCGCTCGTCGTGGAGCTGTTCCGGGAGTTCGATGACCGCGGTGAAGCGACGGGACTCGGCCTTCGGGCGTTCAAGGCGCGCCTTCGCGCGGCGCATCGTGCAGGCTCGCTCAAGCTGCGCGCTTGCGAAGCGAAGGATGGTGTGGAGACCCCAGCCATGCAGGTGTCCGCGGTCGATCACGAGGGGATGAAGCTGCACCTCGTGTGCCGTACGGCGGCGCCGTTGCCGATCCCATGGGGGCGACCAGCGCTGCCATTGCCCCCTGCAAGGGCGACGGCGACGGGGGCTTGAAAACCTAACCTAACGCGTGTCCGTCATTCGGCCGGAGGAGACTGCAGCGCAGCGATCAGGGCAGCGCTGGTGCGGGACGCGCCTCAAGCTCCTCGGGCCTTTGCCGCCAGCGTTCGGCGACGAACCGCTCAATCCCCACGACGCTGCTGTCTTTTGACTCTGGCGGATATCGGAGCTCGATCATCACCGCGTGCTCTTTGCCGTCCTTGAGCGTCTCCAACAACGCCGCCGCGGTGGGAGCGTCACGGCGAATGTAGCCGGTGATCCTGGCTCCGTCGGCGTCACGGAGCTCGATGGACTGGTGGGTCTTCTCCGCGTCGTCGTAGTCGAAGTTGTAGTAGTCGGTGAGCTTCGCCCACCCACGGAAGAGGTGAGTCCCGTGCAACCGCTGCGTCCGGAAGTACGGCAGCGAGACCGGGTTGTATCCGACTGAGGATCGCCAGTCGATCTTCAACCCCTCAGCCGTTTTTTTGATGTGGTAGTATACCCGATCGTTCTTGCCGAGAACGACCTCGACGCTGCAGTAGTCGCCCTCCTTCACCTTCGCGCAGTCGTCGGCCTCGATCGACTCGAACGGCTTCTTGCAGGTCTTCTGGTCCTTGTAGTGCTCGGCGAGCACGGCGCGGTTCGCCCCGGGGTCGAGGATGAGCTTCGCGCGGTCGAGGCAGCTTTCCTGGTTCAAGTAGTCCCGCACGATGGTCGACGCGTCGCGGGAACATCCAGTGACGAGCACGCAGCTCGCCACTACGAACGCGAGTGACAGCGCTGTTGACGCCGCGGATTGCACGGTGGGTGGAGTTGGAAACCAACGCATCGTGATGCAACAGTACACGATCGTGTTGATTGTCAACACCATCGTGTGTTCACCTGAGAACGTCACCCCGGCAACTCTCCCGCCGTGGACTTCGGCAAGGAAGTGCGGCGGCGGCGAGAGGCGCTGGGCCTGACCCTGGAGCAGCTCGCGGAGCGCGCCGGGCTCACGCCGAACTACATCGGGGGCATCGAGACCGGCCGGCGTGACCCCTCGCTGTCGAGCATCCTCGCGCTTGCGAAGGGCCTGGGGGTGCCTCCGGGAGAGCTCGTGGGAGGCGTCCACGATCTCGAGCCGGCTGCCATCGAGGCAGCACGGCTCTTCCAGGGCGCGTCCGAGGACGTCCAGGATGCCGTTCTCCGCCTCCTACGTGCTGTGACGCGGGGACGGCGGCGGAGCGGGTGAGCCGGGCCTGGGCGGGGCCTAGAGGGGAGCCCGTCTGGCAACCATGGGGACCATCACCACGGTTGCTGCGGACTCCCCCGCCGCTCAGGACGTGGATGCGGCTCGGGGCGCGCGATGATTTTCTTCGTCTCCCAACCCTCGCGCGACGTCCGCCCTCCGACTTCTGGGCAAAGTGTCCAGAAGTGGCACTGCCGTTCCGGTCACCGGCCGCGTCGGCGTTGACAAGCGCTCTGCTGCTAACGTCGATGTACGACCACCGGACGTCCGGCAGACGCACCACGATCCGAGTCTGCCGCGGAGGCGCGACATGCCCGACCCTTACCCGCCCCTCGAGCCCTACGAAGCCGGCATGCTCGACGTCGGCGGTGGCCAGTCGATCTACTGGGAGGTCTCCGGCAACCCGGACGGCAAGGCAGCAGTGGCGCTCCACGGCGGGCCGGGTGCAGGCAGCAGGCCGGGCAGGCGTCGCTGGTTCGATCCGGAGCGCTATCGGCTCGTCCAGTTTGACCAGCGTGGCTGCGGCCGGAGCACGCCGCACGCTGGCGACTTCTCGACCGACTTGTCGACGAACACGACCCACCACCTGATCGCGGACATCGAGCGGCTCCGCGAGCATCTCGCGATCGAGCGCTGGCTCGTCTGGGGCGCGTCGTGGGGCGTCACGCTCGGGCTCGCCTATGCCGAGCGATACCCGCAGCGGGTGTCCGAGATGATTTTCCTCTCGATCACGCTGACCCGCCGGGCCGACGTTCAGTGGTTCGGCCGCGATGTAGGGCGGTATTTCCCGGAGGAATGGGCTCGCTTCCGAGCCGGCGTTCCAGAGGCCGACCGCGACGGAGACCTCGTCGTGGTCTACGACCGGCTCCTGAACCACCACCCTGATCCGGCGATCCGGCTCCAGGCAGCCCGCGACTGGGTTGCCTGGGAGGACGCGCTGCTGTCGCTCGAGGAGGGCTACGTCACGCCCAATCCGTGCTGGGCCGATGAGCGGTACATGGTCGCCTTCGCCCACCTCGTGACGCACTACTTCTCGCACGCCGCGTGGCTCGAGGAGGACGGGCTGCTCCGCAATGCGTCGCGGCTGACGGGGACTCCGGGCGTCCTGATCCACGGCCGGCTCGACCTGGCCGGGCCGGCGGACGTGGCCTGGCAGCTCGCCCAGGCCTGGCCGGGCGCCGAGCTCCACTTCGTCGCTGGCGGGCATACTGGCGACGCGGAGATGAACCGTCTCCTCCTCGAGGCCACCGATCGCTTTGCGTCCGCGCCCTCGGCGAGGGCTCCGTCGCGATGACGATGCCACGGAGCCAGACGCGCGTCCCCACCTACGCGCTCGAAGCGGCCTGGGCTGCGCGGCTCGTGGCGCAGCTCGCGCGGGGATGCAGGAAAACACAGCACGCCCTCGAGCGGCTTGCAAAGCTCTGGTCGCCCCCGGAGCCGCACTCGTGCTTCCGGCCCAGCCGCCACCTCCACCAGGTCATCCCCAGCGAGCGTGATATCGAGGTCGTGGCCCGATACACGCGCGAAGAACGCCTGCAAGTCAGGCTCGCCGCGCTCCGCGCGCTCGGGTGGGCTTCGCAGCACGAGACGGCAAGGCGCGTCCTGCTCGAAGCGCTGGACGACGAAGCGCGGTCTCTCCGCAGGATCGCCCTCTACGGCATCCTCCGCATCGGGACCGAGCCGGTCGTGGTCGCAGCGCTCCGCCGTATGCTCGTCGATCCGGTCTACGTGCACCGCTGGCAGGCCGCGCAGGCGCTTGCGGGGACGCCGTACCGAAACGAAGCACGCGCCGCGCTCCTTGCCGCACCTCCACGCGGAATCCGGTACATGACCACCTGGCTCGAGGCCTGCGCCGTGTTCGGGCGCGAGACGCTGGAGAAGGCGCTCCCGTTCTCAGAGCGCGCGCTGGCCGAGGCTCGTCCCAGCGAGCCCCTGGATACTTGGGAGCATGCGCGGCTCGTGGAGGCCTTGCGAGGGCGAATGTCCTAGCTCGGCCTCCTGGATAGCTGGCTCATGCTTCCTCGCGAGCGAGCCGTCGCTCTCAGACGATCTCCTTGCCGAAGGGCCGCAATGGTCAACCCGAGATACCCTTACGAGGGCTCGAAGCCCAACCCGTTCAACGCGGACGCGGTCCTGCTGGAGGAGGGAGATCGAGCGGAAGGCGCTTCCCGCGGCTTCTTCGTCGCGAGGGCGGCCGGGGATCAACACCCCGAGGATGAGCGGGTCGCCAGTCACGGCGTGTCCGACTTCCCTTTCCGAGACTTCATCTCGCACACGAGATCGGCTGCGCTGCAACCACATGGTCCCTTGGCGGCAGGTGCTGGGGTCGCTGGTTGTGGAGTCGGCACGACGCGCGCAAGGATTACCTTGATGATCCTGGCAGGATCGCCGGCATCCCCTGTGATATTCTACCCGGAGGCCTGGAGCGCCCGCGTGTGATTCAATCGTATGAGCGACCAAGACGACAAAGAGCCTTTGAACCCGCAGGAGACCGGCAACGCTGGAGGGAACGTGATCCCCATAGCGGGCAGGCATCCGCGCGGCGCCGTGAAGCGCGGGGGGACGAAGCTCGCGAGCGTGGCGAAAATGCCCCTCGAGACCGAGGAGGATGACGAGACGAAGTCGAACAACAGCCTCCTCGACAAGCTCAACGCCTGGGATCTCGACGCGTATATAGCGGACATGAGTATCAGGATCGGGGAGGGGCGCGACGATCTCCGACCCCTCCTGGAGAATGCTCGCGACTGGCGCGCGGTCCGGAGCCACCTACGAGGTGATCGGGAGGCTGCCCGTGCCGAGTGGGCCGAGTTGATCGAGCAGGGCTCCTGCAAGGCCCTCATGACGCGGGCACAGTACCGCGCAGACGACGGTGAGCTCGCCGGCGCCCACGCGGACTACAACAGTGCGGCCGAACGCGCGCCGAAGGACGGCTCTATCTATCTGAAGCGCGGCACCTTCGCCTACTTCAAGCTCAATGATAACGAACGTGCGCTCGCCGATCTGGAGCGCGCTGCCCGGCTCCTCCCAAAGGACGCGGAGCCTTACCAAACGATGGCATTCGTCCTCGGGTCCCTTGGCGATGAGGATGGAGCGATCCGAGCCCTCGGGCGCGCCCTCCATCGCGATCCGTGGCGCGCCGACCTATTCTACGAGCGCGGGCGTCGCTGGTGGTCAAAGGGCTCAATCGCGGAGGCGCTCGCGGATCTCGACAGAAGCATCCAGCTCGGCGTTACGAATGCTTCAGCCTTCCAACTTCGTGCATTCTGCCACGAGAGGCGCGGAGACCTCCCTAGCGCGATCGCCGACTTCACGCGCGCGATCGCGCTGAATCCTAGCGAGGCGGCGTTCTTCATGGGCCGGGGCAATGCGCATCTGGCGATGGGAGCCTACGCAGAGGCGATCCTCGATTTCCGCCAGCGACTCGAGCTCTGCGGGTGGAGAGACGGTGGGGCGTTGCGCAGCCTGGGCGCCGCGCACCTCGCGCTCGGCGACGAGGAGCGCGCCGCCGCCTATTATCGCCAGGCGTTTTACCATGATCCGGAGCTGCTCGAGGACCTGCGCCTCCAGATTCGGATAAACGAAACGCTCGACAAACCTGAAGCGCTGCGCGCCGATCTCGACGTTCTCCTCCTGGTCGAGCCAGACGGCTGGCTACGAATCGAAAGCGCGTTCCTCTGGGCCCGGTTGGGCAACCTCGAGAAGGCAATAGCCGACTTCGACCGTGCGCTCGAGGAGAGCCCGCAATGGGATGAGGCATTGTTCGAGCGAGGGCGAATGCACGCGAGAGCCGGCCGCTTCGATCGCGCCGTAGAGGACGTATCGACAGCTATCAAGCTCGCGCCCCACCAGGCGAAGTACCCTGCTTGGCGCGCCCTATACCGGGCCCACCTTGAGGGAGACACTCCTCTGGCAAGGGCCGATCTTCAGCGCGCAGTCGAGCTCGCGCACTACGACGACGAGATCCGATCCTGCAGCGTGATGTACTTCTCCCTCGTCGCGAAGCCCGAAGAGGCGATCGCCGATTACGATGTACTGATCCTTCACTCGCCACTGGACGCCAGGTATTACAAAGAGCGCGGCATGGTGCGGGAGGCGATCGGCGACGTTGAGGGTGCCCTGGCCGATTACACCCGCGCGGCGGAGCTACTGATGGCGGGAGAAGACGATGGGCGGAAAACAAGGCAAGGGACCTGGTCCAAACCGTTTGCTCCCTGGTGAAGCTAGCCGCGCATGCTCGACGTGGCGCCCTGATAGGAGGTGCGTGGCTAAAAAGAGGGCGATGCCGCCCCCACCAACCACTGCGTGGTTGGCTTGCTTTAGACAGCCGCCGCGTCTTCGTCCTCTGGCTTGTCCTCATCAGCGTGATCAGCGTGTACAGGCTCATGGCGCCGGTCCTCGATGGAGAGCTCCAGGCCGAGGTGATGCTTGATCAGGTTCGCCGTCAGGATCACGCTCGCCGAGTTCTTCAAGACCCTGCCGTTCACCACCGCCCGTCCCTCCCACTGCGGGTTGGCCCGCGACCAGTCGAGCGTCCCGAGCCCCGCCAGCACGCTCTTCCAGTCCTCCCGCCGCTCCCGCAGCAGGGCGTTGCCGACGCGGCCGAGCGCCTCGAGCACGACCGCATGCGCGTGCATGCACCGATCTCGCAGCGCAGACGCGCGGATCTTACCGAGGCCGACCTCGTGCCAGTCCGGCATCACTCGCGTGACCTCGGTCCAGAACTCGACGGCGATCTGCCTCGCGGTCTCGAAGCTCCCACTGAACCCGGCGAGCAGCGCCTTTGTTGCCGCATGGATGCTGGCCAGCGCGAAGAGCTTGTTCGAGCCGCCAGACACAGACGTCTTTTCCCCGTCCGTGAGCTGGTGGAAGAGGAAGACGTCGCGAACGACGGCACGCGTGAGCTTCGCCAGCTCGTCGCGGTGGTCGTACAAGAGCCCGAGCGAGTTGTTCGGCCGCACCGCGAAGCGGTTCAAGTCCGCGAACCGCTGCTGCGCCTTCTCGAGCCCCGCGTCGACGAACAACGTCACGCAGATGCTCTCGTCCCCGAGCGATCCCCGCCGCTTCCTCACGTACTCCTGCGAGAGCGCCATCGCGACGGCCGCTCGCCGGTGCTGCCCGTCGAGGACCGCGACCGTCATGTCCCGCGGGATGTAGAGCGTGCCCATGTGGCTCTTCTCGTGCGCCGGCTCGAAGCGGGGCAGGCCGTCGATCGCGCCGACGAGGGCCGGCAACGTGTAGTTCGTCGGGTTGTTCGTGATGTAGTCCGCGATCTTCGGGACACGGACCTTACTCAGCACCCGCTGCGCCCGGAGTTCGGGCGGCAACTTGCCATCCACGGGGGCAAAGAGCTTCGCCACGTCCCGGAGGTGCACCATGACCGAGTAGTACTCGCCGCCGGCCTGGACACCCCGGATGGCCGGAAAGGCCCACTCGGGCGCGTTGTTCTTCGCCTCGGTCTCGTGGCTCCTCTCCTTCGTCGGACCGGTCTGGGTGCCGCTCTTCTTCTGGTCGAGTTTCTTCTTCGTCATTGATTACTCCACTGACAGGAGCTCGATTTCGCAACTGGCGTATTCGCCTTCATCCACGCGACCCGCGCGCCACATCCACGAATCTTCCGCAGCGGTTCTTCCGGCCGAGGGAGGTTGTGCCAATGCGCCCCGTGTACGAGCGCGTCGGCATAAACTTTTCCGGCCAGAATCACGAGCTGTGGAGGAGGATTGAGCATCGGCCAAAGCTCGCCGATCGTTCGCGCTCCCCAGTCCTCCCGATCGTTCTTCCGGACCTTGCGGAGGCTCCGGTCATACGGTTGAAGGACGGTCTTCGGGGCGACCGCACCGTAGAAGGCGGAGACGATGACCACCACGTCGCACGTCTTCTCGGCGTACGCGTAGGCGGCGCGAAAGAGCGCAGACGTATAGAAGTCCTTCGCGGGAGCCGATTTCTTGCTCTTCAGAGCCGAACAGCCCACGAGAGCGACCCGCTTGGCCCCCGGCTGCTTCTCCGTGAACATGACCCCTCCGAGAGGGCTGTGCGCGCGTCAGAAGTCCTGCGAGTTGCCTCGGCGACTCCGACGACGCGCTGATCTCTACTTCTTCTTGCCCGCGTGATGACGCACTGGCGTCCGCACAGGCCCCTCAACTACTCCGCGGCCGACCGCTGCGCGAGGGAGTGCTCGATGGCGCTCCGGATCGCCACGCCCAGCGGCCCCTTGATCGCCTCGCGCGCCTTCTCCCGGCCCTGACCGAGCGTCTCCCCCCGGAAAGACAAGTACGCGCCGGTCTTCTCGACGATGCCGTGGGCGACGGCGAAGTCGAGCAGGTCCCCGGCCGCATCGATTCCCGTTCCCCAGCGGATATCGAATTCCGCCTCCCGGAAAGGCGGCGCGCATTTGTTCTTTACGACCTTCACGCGGGTCTTCGAGCCCAGCACCTCCTCGCCGACCTTGAGCGCCCCGATGCGACGCACGTCGAGCCGCACGCTGGCGTAGAACTTGAGGGCATTACCGCCCGTGGTCGTCTCGGGGCTGCCGAAGACGACACCGATCTTGTGCCGGAGCTGGTTGATGAAGATGAGCAGCGTCTCGGTCCGGTACGCGATGGCCGTGAGCTTGCGCAGGGCCTGGCTCATCAGCCGCGCCTGGAGGCCCATATGCGCGTCACCCATGTCGCCCTCGATCTCGGCCTTCGGCGTCAGGGCCGCGACCGAGTCGATGACGATGACGTCGACCGCGCCGGAGCGGGTCAGCGTCTCGACGATCTCGAGGGCCTGCTCGCCGTTGTCCGGCTGCGAGATGAGCAAGCGGTTGACGTCGACGCCGATGTTGCGCGCGTAGTTCGGATCGAACGCGTGCTCGGCATCGATGAATGCCGCGATGCCCTTCGCCTTCTGAGCCTCGTAGAGCGCGTGCAGGGTGAGCGTGGTCTTGCCCGAGGACTCGGGCCCGTAGATCTCCACGATCCTGCCGCGCGGATATCCTCCGATCCCGAGCGCGGCATCGAGCGCGAGCGAGCCCGTGGGCAAAACCCGCACGCCGCGATCGGGATTGTCGTCCCCGAGGCTCATGATGGCCCCCTTGCCGTACTGTTTCTCGATGGCCTGCAGGGCGCCGCGGAGGGCGCCGTTGTTCTGCTGCATGGTCGTTGGTCCACAAAAGAAAAGCGCACCTCCCCGGGAAGGTGCGCGGGTCAAAGCTCCCAGGAGCCGCCATTCGCGGCACATCCGGGCTCGGGTGCTTGTTCGTGCGATGCCCAGGAGCAGCGCCGTGGTTGTTATCCCTGCTTTTGCCCGCCGCTCGCGTGCATGGCCAGGCGCTCGCAGAGCGCCAGGGCCTCGGCAATGCGATGATCGCGACGCAGGTCGTCCAGGAGGTCGTTCACGAGGTCGAGAAGCTCGGGAGCCGCCGCGATGAGCTCGGCATCCGCCTCGATGACCTCCGCGACGAATAGTCCGTTCTCGTCACTGATGATGGCCCTGCCTTCCGAACACGAGGCGATGTGCCAGCGATCGTTCGGGGGGATGGTCGGCCTCGCCTTCATGCCCGGTTCGGTCGGAGGCTCGTTGTCGGCCTCCTCCAGTCCTTCGGTATCGGTCATCAGCCACGCCCGAAGACAGGAGCGAGGAGAACGGCTTCGGCCACGTGG
Source organism: Polyangium mundeleinium (assembly GCF_028369105.1). Classification (NCBI taxonomy): domain Bacteria; kingdom Pseudomonadati; phylum Myxococcota; order Polyangiales; family Polyangiaceae; genus Polyangium; species Polyangium mundeleinium. The sequence continues at coordinate 13,167,327 of NZ_JAQNDO010000001.1, forward strand.
GGCGCGCGGACGATATCGCTCCCGTCGAGGTCAGCAATCGTTCGAGCCACACGGAGCACCTTGGCCCGCAGAGTCGCAGACAACCCGAGCCGCTCGACGGCCTGCTCCAGGGTCCGCTTCCCCTGTGCATCAGGCGCCGCGATGCGCTCGAGGTTGCGGTCGTTCAACGCGGTATTGAGCGACGAGGCGACCTTCTGCCGCGCCGCCCGTGCATGCTGGATCGTTCGTGCTGCAACGACCCGGTTCCGCACCGTCTCGCTGTTTTCGCCCTTCGCCTTGCCACCGAGCTGCGCGACGTCGACAGGGGGCACCACGATCTGCATGTCGACTCGCTCGAAAAGCGGCCCGTGCACTCGCTCCCGATGACGCCGGATTTGCTCGACAGAGCATGTGCATCGCCGTTTTGCGTCCCCGTAGAACCCGCAAGGGCACGCGTGCGTCGCCAGAACCAGGAGAGGACACGCAGGAAAGACCGTGCGGTTCTGCCCCCGGATGATGACCGCTTCCCCTTGGGCGAGCGTGGTCTCCAGCAGGGCGAGCGAACTCCGACGAAACTCCGGCAGCTCGTCGAGGAACAAGACGCCGCCGTGGGCGAGGGACACCTCCCCGGGACGCACGGGCTCTCCCCCGCCGACAAGTCCTGCCGGAGCCACCGAATGATGGGGCGCGCGAAACGGTCGATTCGTAGCGAGCCCCTGCTCCGAATTGAGCAATCCCGCGACGGAGTGGATGCTCGTGACTTCAAGCGCCTCGTCCACGAACATCGGGGGCAGGATCGTGGGAATGCGGCGGGAGGCCATGGTGATCCCAGCACCGGGCGGACCGATGAAGAGAATCGAGTGCTGGCCCGCCGCCGCGATCTCAATCGCTCGCCGCGTGGAGGCCATCCCGCGCATGTCCGCGAGATCGAGCGCCGCAGGCTGCTTCGGTCGGAAGGGCACGCTCGCGCACTCGAGCTCGCAGGCTCCTCGCAGGTAGTCCTGCACGGCATCCAGTTTCCCCGCCACGCGTACATCGAGATCCGGCGCGCTCGCCGCCTCCGCGAGGTTGGCTCGGGGCACGATCGCATGCCGGCTCCCCTTGCTTGCCGCTCCCCGCAGCGCCGGCAGCACCCCACGAACGGGCCGCACTCCCCCCGAGAGGGACAGCTCGCCGAGCACGACGGTGCCCGGCAGCGTCTTCTTCTCGAAGGCGAGAATCACGGCTGTCGCGATGGCCAGGTCGAAGAACCCATCATTACGAAGATCTGCGGGGGAGATCTTGGCCGTGATGTTGTAGCCGTCGAGACGCACGCCGACCTGCGCGAGTGCGGAGCGGACGCGCACCTTCGTCTCGCGCAGACTGATCTCCGCGAGACCGACGAGCTGAAACATGCTCGCGCCCGTCTCGATCGTGACGACGATGCTCACGAGCGACGCGACGAGACCCGTGAGCGAGATGGAAAGGACCTCACTCCGGAGACACTTCTCCGACTGGGGATGCTTCCCCATATCGACTCCCTTCGGATGATTGATTGTGCAAAGGAAGAAGCGGGCCCGGAGGCACGTGCCCCCGGGCCCATTCCGATCAGAAGACGCCCGACTCCGGCCCCGTCCCCGGGTTCACCGGCTCGGCGCCCTCGGGCGGCTCCTGCCCGCCGAGCTTGCCCTTCTCGATGGCGCTCCGCAGCGCCACGGCCACGTTCGGCATGACGAGCTCGACCTCCTCGGCGAAGAACTCCGTCTCGGCGCGCGTGAGGCGCACGCCGCGCCATTCCTTCCGCCCGCGCCGTTTGTCCGCGGGCAGCTCATCCTCGTGGATGTAGACGTGCCCGTCGCTGGCGAGCGCGAACGACGCCATGCACTCCTCCACGCGATCCTGCTCCTTATTCTCCGCGCCCTTCGTGGGCGACTGCTTGGACGACATGTGTCTCCCTGAAAAAGCGAATGCGGCGCACGGAAGGCACCGCACGCCGCATTCTCATTGTTGGTTTGTCGCTCAGTCCTCTTCGGGCAAGAGGATCGTGATGACCGCCTCGCCGTCGTCGCCAGGCCCGATGATGGCCTTCAGCTCGACGAGGGACGGTTCGATCGCGTCGGTGACGACATGCAACTCGTACCGAATTTCAGCTTCATCCGGCCGTTGCAGGGCGGCGCAGCGGAACATCCAGAGGATGTCCCAGAGCCTGCCCGTCTTGTCGTTCCCCGCCTTCTCCGCGGCCGGCGACAGCTCGACGTACTTCTCCCAGACGGAGCGCGTCAGCGCCACCGGCGCCTTGATTCCGGCCTGCTTCGCGAGCTCGGTGACGTCGACGAGCGTGCCGTCTTCGAGCGCCTGCCTGCGACTGTATGCCGCAATCAGGACAACCTCACCACCGACATCATCATCTTCGTCGCTCACGTTGCCCCCGCGAGCAACGTGATACTCGAGCCCTCGGTCATCGCCTTGTCGTTGAGCTCGGTATATTGCGCGGACTTCTTCCGAAGCGGCGAGTCCTCCGCGATGGAGCACTCGATCGCCACCGTCCAGAGCCGCGCGCCGATGCTCGACGCCGCGTCGACCGACTTCTTCTGCTCCTCCTCGTTCCGGTCGATGCCGTCCGTGACGAGAATGATGTCGGCGCCGTGCTGGCCCGCCTGCGCGAGCGCCTTCACCTGATCCACGGCCACACCGAGGGCCAGGCCGATCGCCGTTCCACCGCTGAGGAAGTGAAGGATCATCTTCACGATCCCAGCGCTGTCTCCGGGCTTCACGACCTGCACCACGGTGGAAGTGGCGTAATGGACCACCGCCACGGGCCGGTTCTCCTCCGAGGCGACACGAGCGAGCGCCACCGCAGCGGCCTTCGCCCACTCGTTCCGGATTCCGGACATGCTGCCCGATTCGTCGAGCGCGAGCACGAGCGGGCCCTTCGACTTCTTCGTCGTTCCCCGAACCGCGTACTGCGCGGCCCGGCGAGAGGCGATTCGTTCGAGGGCCACGATCTCGATCTGCGGGTCGGTCAGGAGCACCGTCTCTGCCGGCAGAAGCCGCGCGACGTCATTGCCCTGCTCGACCGAGTACACCTCGCCCGAGACCCCGTGGACCTTGTTCGCGTGCGCGCCGCGGAGCGAAGCGAACATGCGACCTGCCAGCCGAGCAATACGCTCGACCCGATCCATGTCCTCTCCCGCAGCATCCACTTGCCGGACTTGCGCCCAGGCCGCCGAGAGATCCCAGCCGAACCCATCGGAGAGGTGCTTGACCTGCTTGGCCTTCTTGTCGAATGTCGCCCACTCTTCGCGGGCGGCACTCCGCATCTCGAAGGCCGAGGCCCCCTCGGGGACGTGCTTTCCCGCCTTCCACAAGAGCCCGAACGCGTAGGCCGCGCCGACCTCGTCGAGGGCGAGAAAGGCCATGTACTCGGCGGGAACTGTATCCCTCACGGCCTCCGCGAATGACCGCGTCGGCGGATCCCGCCCGAGCCCCACGATCGCATTCCACAGGTCGCCGGCCTTCTCCGCGTCCTCGAAGGAAGCCTCCTTGACGCAGAGATGCCGGCGCCTTGCCTGCAGGAACGTGCCCATGGCCTACGCCAGCGCGTAGCGCTTCGAGAGGTCGGCCGTGAGCGCGTCGTGGGCCTTCTTGAGCTCGTCGAGCTTCGGCTGAATGCGCGCGTGAGCGCGGCGCGACACGCCGTTCTTCAGCATGTCCTGCACGCGCTTGCCCGCCTCGGTGACCTTGTCCGCGAGCTGGGGCAATGCGGACTGATACGCGGCCGGCTCCGTCGGTCGATTCGCGTATCCCCGAAGCGCTTCGTCCACGATATCGATCGCCTGCGCGACGACGGAGCGATCGACCGTCTGCAGCACGGCGACGACACGCGCCCGATCCTCCGGCTTGTTCCAGAGCCCGTACTTCAGGACGGAGAGGTGATCGAGCTCGACCGTGGGCACGTCGTCGAGCCACGCCGCGGCCTTGAGGACACGCGTGAGCGCGATCCAGCGCCGATCCGAAAGGACGAGGCCATCCGCCTTCAGCGCCGTACGAAGCCGGAGCAGCTCCTCGACGACACGCTGGGGCAGCTCGAGGCGTTGCACGTCCTTGCACGCGGCATCCCACTCCGCGAGCCCGATCTGCGCCGCCGGCTTGTACTCCGGCGGCGCGGCGACGAGCTGCACCCACGTCGCATCGGCCTGCACGTACTCGACCACGTCGCGCAGGAGGAAACGATCGTAGATCGCGGCGAGAATCTCCTCCTCGGGCAGCTCGTTCGACGCGCCGACGAGGAGCCGCAGGGGAATCGACTGCCCCTTGTACAGCCGCTCGTTCATGGCGGACAGGAACGCATTGAGCACGCTGTCCGAGCCCTTGAACACCTCGTCGAGGAAGGCGCACTCGACGGCCGCGAGACGGCCATCCAAGTTCCTCTCCCAGAGGTCGTTCTTGAGCGCGGAGAGCTTCACGGGCCCGAAATACTCGTCCTCGGTCCCGAACTTCGTGACGAGCGTCTGGAACTTCCGCGCGTCCGTGAACGACGCGAGGAACCCGAAGAAGAGCGCGCTCTTCGCCGTGCCCGGAGGCCCGACGAGCAGCGCGTGGCTCTGCGCGAGCGCGGCGAGGATGATGCACTCGATCGCATCCTCACGCTCCCGAAAGACCGCATTGAGCCCATCACGCACGGCGCGAAACCGTGCGCGGACGGAGCTCATGTCGATGGAACCGTTCTTTTTCATGTTTGGAATCCCGCGACTGGTTGGAGCCGCGGCAGCGCCCCGTCCCGGTGCCATCCGAGACGGGGCCAGTTTGTCGTGCAATCAGTCGTTCACGGCGACGGAGAACGACGGCCCGCTGCTTCCGCCGCCCGAGAGCTGGCGCTGGAAGCTGTCCTGGAGCTCCTTCACCTTGGTGGTGATCTTGTCGGAGACCCCCGCGAGCACGCCGCGGTATAGCTCGGCTTTCGCGACGAGCTCGTTGCAGAACTGGACTCGCCGCGAGAGCGCGTCCTGCCGCATGCCGTCGGTCTTGGCCTTCTCGAGGTCCGTGAGGAGCTCGGCGATGTCGGACTCGAGCGCGCTCTGCGCCGCAGACTTCGCGACGGCGAGGTTATCCGGCGCGTCGTGCATCTCAATGGTGAGCGGCTCGACGCGCAGTTCTTCGAGCGCGGGTTTGAGGCGCTTCCACGTGCCGCAGGACGGCGGCGGAAACAGGTAGAGGCCGCCGCGGTTGCGGATGGGCACCCCCGAGAGGGCCTTCACGATGGCGACGAGGACATTCGAGATGTCCCGCGTCTCGCAATGCGTGATGAGGTGGTTCGCGTGCGCAGCGATGTTCTCGGCGTGCGCGAGGGCGGCCTCGAGCCCGGCGCCTCCCTCGGGCGGCAGGGAGACGACCCGATTGCCACCCGAATCGACGCGGCACCGCGCGCCACAGACGACGCTGTCGCCCTTCTCGCCGTCGTTCTTGTTCTGGAGATAGACCCCGAACGACGCGGGCGTGTCGACGTTCGGTCGGGAGAACGGCCGGACGAGGATGTTCGCCGGCCGCTTGACCTCGCCGGCGGCGCGGGAAAGCGCCGTGGCGGGATCCATGTCCACGATGAGATGCTCGAACTTCTCGGGCTCGAGGAGCTTGCGAGCGTCCTCGCGGGAAACATTGATGCGCTCCGTGTTCCATCCGACGATGTCGCCGATATGGCGACCTCCGGCGGCGGCGACACGGCGCTGGGACCGGGAGAGGGTCGAAGCAGCGCTGCTGGTCATGGGGTTGTCCGGAGAGAGGACGCAATGCATTGCAAGCATGCCGTCCGAAGAGAGGGCACCGCAGACGTAGTTCGTCGCGGTGATACGTTGTCGCCAGGCGCTACGCGAAGAGCGTCATGTTCACGACTTCATCGCCCAGCGAGATCGGACGCCGCGGTGGCCGCTGCGCCCGGTGCGCGCTCGGCCGATGCACGGGCGGTGTGAGATACACGTGCAGCCCGTACGAGATGTCGCGTGTGGGGACGTGCTGCGAAAGGAAGTTCAGGCCGCCTCGCCCGTTCTTCCAGCGGAAGTGGAGCCCCTCGGCATCGACCCAGGCGGCAAGGTCATCGTGCCCGGAAAGCGCCTCGCCCGCGCTCCAAAGCGTATGGCGCAGCATGCGGACCTCGAAGGCACGTCCGCCGTGGAACGCGATGAACCTGTGCCCGACATCCGCGAGGATGGCACCAAATAGAATGCTCGGGTCGAGGTGCGCCCGCCCCTCGTGCCACACGGCGGTGCGAGCGAGATGCTCGGCGGCGGAGCCGGCGATCTGGGCCGCCCGCTCCGCGCGCCTGGCTTCCTGCGCTTCTGCTCGCCGGTGAAGCAGGGCCTCGAGCTTCGGCCCCACTTCACGGTCGGGTTTGCCGACGAGCTGCTCGAGAGCTTCGCGCTCGACCCCGACGAGAACGGCCACGTGCTCGGACGTCTCCTCGAGGTATCGGCTGAGGCTCTTCGTATTGGGCTCCGCGATCCGAAGCGCGCACCGCAGCTCTTCGAGGCTGCTACGCCGCGGCATGGAGCGGCTCGTGCGGCTCCGGCAGCACGGGCCCGGGCCGATCGAAATCCGGCGACGGCCCCGGCGCCTGGTCGGGGGCACGCTTCGACTGCGTCGCGAGGGTCTTGAAGAGCTCCATGTCGGACGAGTTGTTTTTGGCCGCCCGAGCGATTCGCCGGGCGACGGTGTAGGGGTTCATGGAACGCGGCACACGCAGCTCCGTGATACCGAGCGAGAGGAACATGCGCCGCTCGGCGAGGGTGGAGTAGCGAAGCGTGCGGCCATTGACGCGCATGGGAATCTCCTTTCCGGAAACAGAAGGGCGCCCCGGAGCACATCACTGCGTGCCAGCGGGACGCCCTGGTCGACGGACGATGAACGCTTTCAGCGATCCCACAACCTGCTGGGCCTCCAGGCCGGCGGCGGTTCCTCCTCGTCTTCGTCGAAGAGGTGCCGCTGATGCGGAGGCGGGTACTGGTTGGGGTATTGGGGCGGACCGTATCGAGTCGCCGGCCGCGTCGGCGCATGCCGGAACGCCAGCATGGCCACGGGCCGGTTTCGCTCGACGAACACGACACCGGTGAACATGGCCCCGTCCTCGCTGACGAGCTCGACGCCGGGAGGCGGACGTGCCGCCTCCCGGAGCCATTCGAGCGTCTCATCGGCGACGGGGGCGATGTCCTTGAGGCGGCGCCGCAACTCGTCGAACAGCGCCTCGCCGAGGATGTCGGCTACGAGTTGGAGGGCCAGATGGCCTCGGTGACGACGGCGAGCACGACGCCGGCCACGAGGGCGGCGGCGCCCTTCTTCGTGCTGTCGTTGTCGAGCACGCGCTTGATGAACGAGGCGCCGGGGTTCTCGGGGTTCGTCGGGGCGGCGTTGGGCGTGATGGGCATGGGTTCTCCTGTATATCTTTCGGATTGAATTGGGACGAGGTGGCTCCTCAGCCCAGGCAGATGGTGATGATCTGCGCGACCAGGGTGATGACGGCCGCTGCGATGCGAAGCGCCTTGCTGACCGCCTTGGGGTCGCGAAGGAAGCGGGAGAGACGAGACATCACGGTGACCTCCAGGGTTGAGGGGTTCCTCATGATTCTTATCTCTGCAATCGCGTGATTATTGCGAGGCCGGCTGGCTCGCCCACTGGTTCGCAACGAACGAGCTGAAGCGGCCTGACGCGACTACGATGACGTGATCGACGAGCGGCATCCCGAGCTGGTCTGCGGACTCCTGCACGCGCCGGGTGAGAGCGATGTCCTCGGGTGAGGGGTCCGGATTTCCGCTCGGATGGTTGTGGATCAGCACGAACCCGGACGCGGCGAGCTCGAGGCCGGCCCGGAGGATGTCAGAAGGCCGAACGGCGAGCGCGTGGAGGCCGCCTCGTGCGATGAGGCGAGCTCCGCGAAGGGCGCCCTGACCGCTAATCGCGAGGAGGTGCATCTCCTCGTGCACGAGGTGGCCAAGCCGCGGGTGGGCCCAAGCGACGACCTCCTGACAGGAGAGAATGCGGGGTGCGTCTGTGCCTTCGATGAGCCGGCGATGGCCGAGCTCGAAGGCGGCGAGGATGCGGGTGGCTTCGTCGGGGGTGAGGGCGAAGCGTTCGATCAGCGCTTCGGGGGAGAGGCGGGCGAGAGAGGCGAGGTTGCCGAGGGATTCGAGGAGATGTGCTGCGACACCGGGGCGTCCGAGCACGAGGTCGATCAGGTTCTCGGCGGTGGACTGCTCGATGTTGATGATGGAAGCGGTGAGAGGAGCGTCAGGCGAGCCTGTCACGGATGCAGGGCCTCCTTTCCGATGCCGTGGCTCTTATCTCCGAATGTTTAAGAGTTTTCCCAGAACGGATGCGTCAGGACACGGGACGAAAGGCTCACGGCGTTTCTCGCGCTCGAAGGCAGAGATGCTGCTCGTGCCCGGGGAGCCGAGGTTCGCCGGGCCTGAAGAACTAAGAACACGGATCTCCTTCGCGCGGCCCCGAGCGCGTGTTCAGTCGACCGTCAGAAGAACCGGTACAAGCACGTAGGGAGTACCACTTGGCACGAGAAGGCGCGTGGCTAAGCTGCCGACGATCAAGCCAAGAGGAGAAGGTGATGCCGAGGAACACCGCTGCCGCCGAGGTGAAGAGCACCGTCGACGAACAAGCACACGCCGAGGAGATGGTCCCCGAGCTGCGCGAGCGATGCGACAAGGTCCGGAAGGCCCTTGCCGAGTTAGGTCCGCGCGACACCCGCGCCCGCTACAAGCTCGGGGAGCTGGTCAAGGACGCGAAGGCGGACGCAGGGAAGTACGGCAAGAAGGCTGTGGCCCAGATCGCGGCCTCCCTCGGCTACGATGAGAAGACGCTGTACCGATACGCACAGGTCGCCAAGGCTTGGTCCCTCGACGAGCTCAACGAACTGCTGAAGCGGTCCTCGGTGACGGACATGCCGATCAGCTTCTCGCACCTGCTCGAGATCGCACTCCTCGAAGACAAACGGAAGAGCAAGAAGTACATCAACCAGGTGCTCAAGGAGGGGCTGTCGGTGCGAGAGCTCAAGAGCCGCATCGCGGCTGAGTTCGCGCCGGACGGCGAAGAGCCGGAGCTCAACACGGCGAAGACCCTGAGTGGCATGCGCTCCGCGTCCAAGAACTGGCTCGGGCGCGTTCGCGACTGGGAGGCGCGCCTCCTCCCCGCGCTGGACGAGGCCCCGCCTTCGCCGGATGTCCGTGCGAAGTTCGAGGAGATGCTCGAGCAGCAACGTGAGCTCGTGAAGCGGCTCCGGAACGTCAACGAGAGGCTCGACTCCTGGCTCGGCGCACCGCCCGCCTCGGCGGAGCGACCGACGCTCGAGGACGAGCAGGTCGACGAGGACGAGTTCGAGGAGGAGGAGGACGACGACGAGGGGGGGGCCAGCGAGGACGCAGAGGCTCACGAGGGGGCCCAGGCCGACGGGGAGCAGGCCCAGGAGGACGAGGCTGAAGAAGAGGCGGCCGCGCCCGAGCAGGCGAGGACCGCGTAGGCGAGGGAGAAAGTCGCGACGTCGCGACTTTGTTGACCTGGCCGTCCCCCCGCCGGATAGGCGCAGGTAGCAGTGGACAAGACCGGGACATGCAGAGCGCGGAAGTCCTGGAGTCCGACGATACCGGCAATCCGCCGACGGGGAGCGTGGTTACCGCGCATCGACTGGGAGATCCACGGTGGGCAAGTCGGGGCAACGACGCGCGTCCCGAAAGCCGGTGGGCACGCAGGCTGCGGGTTGTCCATGCGATTGCGGGCACGCTGCGGTAGCCGGGGTGCATGTGTGTGCAAGGGGTGGAGAGCGTACCGATCGACCACGATTGCGGGCGCTGCAAGGCCAGATCCTGGGGTTTTGTAAATGCTGAACATCTGGTGGTGCAACATAAGCTTTTGCGTTCTCTACGAATTTCGCGGTCTGACATTCCTACAACGCCACTTGGCTCTAGGAAAGAACGACCGAGAACTGCTGGGCCAAGTCAAGCCTGGGGACCTCCTGCTGTATTACATGGATCGGGGACTCAGCGCTGAGCAGCACGCATACCACTTTGCTAACGAGCAGGTGCACCGATCCGGACCTCGGGAGATCGTCGCACTATGCCAGGTCATCGGACATGATCCAAGCCGTGTTTACGGCGACATTCCACCAGATACACTTGTTTGCGAGCCTTGGATATTCAGCCCCCCGATATCACTGTCCCGCGATGTCAACCGCAGGCTGAAGCCCACATTGCCTGGGGATGGCCCCTTCGATTCGCTTGGCTACGTCAAACAGCGATATATATGTAGCTTTTCTCTGCCAGCGCTGGCAGACGTATATGACCACTCGTCGTCCCCATGGCCTCCCTGGGCCGTTGCGATTGTCGGAGAACACACGGACAATTCGCCCGTTGCACTGATGGACGAGCGTGAGCGGAAGGAGCGGCTGGTAGCCATTCGTCGGGGGCAGCCCGAATTTCGTGCGCGTGTAGTACGCAGGTATCGTGGTCGCTGCATATTCAGCGGGTGCGATGTCGAGGATGCTTTGGAGGCAGCCCACATTATCCCATATCGCAACGATGAGTCAGACTCAGAAGAGAACGGTCTCCTGCTGCGTGCAGATTTACACACACTCTTCGATCTTGGACTATTTGCCGTAGACACGAGCACTTGGACCGTTCTTGTCAGCAAGCGCCTAAAGGGAGCCCACTACGACTTCTTGAATGGCTACCAGCTTGAGGCATTTCGATCTGGGGAAATGCGCCCATCTCGTCGCTCGTTAGATTACCATCGCCGACACATCTTCGTTGAGAGCCCTCCGTGAACACTGGCGTGCATCCCGAGCCCCCCACCTCGGTCAACACCCGTCTGTGCAGCCGAGCCGCGCCTCACATTCCGAATCGAAGATGCCGCTATCCCCCTCCGTTTCGTCATCTTGACCATCGCCGCAGCTACGCACGAGGGCGGCGATGAGACGATGCGACGATGCAACCAGCGCTCGGCGGAGTTCCTACCCGGCATGCTCCGCGTGGATAGATCCGCCAACCGTCTTTGCGTCCGTCGACCCCGAAGTGCGAACTGCAGTGTCGAACGATGGGCTCGCGACTTTACCCCTACCGTGCCCGCGAGAGCAGGCGAGGACCTTGATCGGGGTTGAACTGCTCGCGAGCCATGCGTGCATCGGTTATCTCCTGCCATCGTTCGGAGGGTCTGCCTACCAGGCCACGCGCACGCCGAAGGTTGGGTAAACGCGCCGCACTTCGTCGAGGATGCGAGATCGAATCTCGTCCATGTGGTCGATCGCTTGAGCCGATAGCATGTACACCGGACAATCAGAGTTGCCGCAATGGTCACGGCATGGCCGGATGTCGCCCGAATGGACGAGACGCTCAAAGCGCGCACGCAAGCCGGCTACACCGCGCTCGATCTCTGCAAAGGCGAGGCGCGCGCTCTGGTTCCTCAGCTCGTGGCGAGATGGGATGCGAGGGAGATCTTTGCCTTCCCGGGTCTGGCGTATGCCGGTCGCGAGGCCCCTGATCGTGTCGTCAAGCGCCTGACGGAATGCAGGAATGCTGCTTTCGTTGCGAAACGGAGTATAAAATGCCGGTCGATCGAAAAGACTGGCTAGGAGGCGGACAACTTCTTCGTCACTCGAGGCGTCGAGTCCTGCGACCACACCTGCTAGGGCCGATGGCACATCTGGGAAGTCTACGCCTTCTGCAAAGCGCCGGAGGAGCGATTCCGCTCCGCGTCTAAGCCGTTCCTCAAACTCCGCCCCCGACCATACTTCGCAAGCGAGGTGCGTCTTCGTGGCGTGCGCACGAATCTTGTCCCGTGTTGTTGCGCTCACGCTGCCTCCGCATACGAAGCGCATTCGTGCCGGTCGTGTCGGCGATGCCTGAACCTTGTCCATGTCGCGGATCGCCTTCCTTGCGGGCAAGGAGCGGTGATTGGCACACTGGATACACATACTCACGCCGTTCTCGACCGAGTCATCATCGAGCACCACAAGGATATCGCGACCGAGGTCGCTGCCCACTTGCCCGTACCATTCGATTGAGCGATAGCGCTCCGTGCGTAGATGAAAGGCAAGCACGAGTCGCTCGAAAGCGGCAGCGCTATAGTCTTCAAAGTGGATGGGCAGGGTCTGCTTGGCCGGCATGATTCGGGGGAGGATACCCGCGGGAGCGGCGACCCGCCCGCAACTTGTTGGGCCAGTGCGTCCACCTCGATCAACGTTCGCGCCATGGCAAGCAAGCGCGTCCCTGGGGGGCAGGACCGGGCGCGGCACGGGACTCTCTACTACGGGGACAACCTCGACGTCCTCCGGCAGTACGTACCCGACGAGTCCGTCGACCTCGTCTACCTCGACCCCCCGTTCCAGAGCGGCAAGAACTACAACATCATCGTCGAGTCGAGGGAGGGCGCGAAGGCGGCAGCCCAGATCCAAGCCTTCGAGGACACGTGGAAGTGGGGGCTGGGTCCGAGACCGCATACCGCGAGATCGTCGAGCGGGGCGGCCAGGTCGCTCTCACCATGCGGTCACTCCGGCAATTTCTCGGCGAGAGCGACATCAAGGCCTAATTGTGCATGATGGCGCTCCGGCTCGTCGAGCTGCGCCGGGTGCTCAAGCCGACCGGATCCCTGCACCTCCACTGCGACCCGACGGCGAGCCACTACCTCAAGGTGCTGCTCGACGCGCTCTTCGGCCCCGCGTGCTTCCGGAACGAGGTCATCTGGCGATACCGGCGATGGCCGACCGTCGCCCGCCAGTTCCAGAAGATGCACGATGTGCTCCTCTTCTACAGCAAGGGCGCCGAGGGCGAGCAGAAGTTCAACACGCTGTACGGCTACGAGCTTCTGGCCGCTTCGACCCTGAAGACGTTCGGCACGAAGAAGCAACGGGCGGACTTCTCCTCGGGGCACCGCACGCCGAGTGTCGTCGAGGAGGAAACGGTAGGGCCGCTGCTGTCGGACGTCTGGGAGGTCGGCGTCATCGCGCCGATCGGCAAGGAGCGGCTTGGTTACCCGACCCAAAAGCCCGAGGCGCTCCTCGAGCGTGTAATCCGCGCGAGCAGCGACGAGGGGGACGTCGTGCTCGACCCGTTCTGCGGATGCGGTACGGCCGCGGCTGTCGCCCACAGGCTTGGCCGCCGCTGGATCGGGATCGACATCACGCACCTCGCGATCGGCCTCGTGAAGCACCGGCTGCTGGCGGCGTTCGGAGCCGGTGCGGAGTTCGACGTGGTCGGCGAGCCTAATACGGTCGAAGACGCGCGGCAGCTCGTGGGCGACAACCCGCACCAGTTCGAGTGGTGGATCCTCGGGCGTGTCGGCGCGCGCCCGGCCGAGAAGAAGCTCGGGCCCGATAACGGGATCGACGGACGGCTCTTCTTTCATGACGAACCGGGGCGCGGAGGCCGGACGAAGCAGATCGTCATCTCGGTGAAAGCCGGTAAGGTCATGCCCGTGCACGTGCACGAGCTGCGCGGAGTGCTGGAGCGTGAGCAGGTAGAGATCGGCGCGCTGCTCACGATGTATCCGCCAACGCGCGAGATGGAGAAGGAAGCTGCGACCGCTGGATTCTACGACTCGCCATGGGGCGACATCCGCGGATTCAGATTCTGACGGTCGAACAGCTACTCGCGGGACGGGGCATCGACTATCCGGCGCCGCTGTCGAGCAACGTCACGATCAAGCGAGCCCCGCCCGCGGCACGCCCGAGAGGCGAGACGCTGCCGTTGCGAGGGTTCGAGGCCCCGCCGGTAACGCGTCGTGCGCCTGAGAAGGCTCCTGAGGCGACTCTGCCGCTCCCGGGTGTGGCGAAGGCGAAGCCCCGCGTGCAGCGGAAGCTCGCGAGGACGCAGCCCGGCGTGACCGAAGCAGCGGAGACGGCGAAGCACGGAAGATGATCTGCGTGCCTGCCGGTTCCGGGTGCTGAGTCCTCTTCCGTGTCTCACAACGCCCTGCTACCCTGCGCTTACATCACCACCGATGACCCGCCGACGGACGACACTGCCGAGCGGCAATTCGACCTGCTTGCTCCGGATGGGTTGCGGGAACGATGAGTCCTCTCATCCTCCCAGCAATCGCGCAGGTGGCCCGCAAGCATACTGACGGAGGAACAGTCATGGCAACGGTAGGCGGAGGGGCTGATAAGCTGGGCAATGAATATGAAAACCTCTGGACCATTGATCAACTGCTCCTGCTCGTGACGGGTGAGGCGTCTGCTCTCCGGGTAGAGCCACTGGACCGATGGGAATCCCAGGGCATCGAGTTCCAGGTTAAGCGGCATGATGGAACCGTGGAGCACTGGTCAAGCAAGCGGCAACGGGCGGATGCCGCAGGTTGGACCCTCGATAAGCTCACCAAGCTGGAGACGAATGGCAGGAGCATCCTCGGCGATTTGCAGCAACACATCGAGAGAGCACCCGAAAACCGTGGCGTGTTTGTGTCTGCACTCGCGGCACCGAAATTAAGCGAGCTGTGCTCATTTTCGCATGACGAGACTGTGTTCAAAGCACGCCTGAGGCAGTCCGCGGAGCTCGACGGGGACTTCAGGCGTTACGTTCTTGGAACGCTATGCAACGGCGACGAGGGGCGAGCCCTGCAATTTTTACGGAGCATCCGCATACGCACGATCGATGAAAGTACACTCGAAGACCGGGTGGACTTTGCCGTCAGAACGCTATTCTATCACGTTGGTGGCCAGCCTACGAGCCCTGTTGCGATTCGCGGTCACCTTGGGAAATTCCTACGCAGTAGGATCCACCAATGGATTGAACAACCACAACTCCTCTCGGAGCTGGAGCAGCACGAGATACGCAGACGCGAATGGGCCGTCGATAATGCTGTTACCGGCCGGATCGCCGATTCCTGTGATAGTTACACTGGGCAAGTGCAGGCAGGATTCATCAATGGGGTGTTTCTCGACCTGCAAAACGACGCCATTTTATCTGACTCAAGCTCGGCTCTTGCTCGTAAGGTGCTGGTTGTCGCGGACGCAGGCGGCGGCAAGAGCTGCGCATTGGCTGCCGCGGTCCAGCAGCTTCGTCGCAAGAACATTCCTGTTCTGGCTGTCCGCTTCGACCAGCTTCCCGATGGAATCCTCTCAACGACGGAACTGGGTCGGAGGCTGGGGTTCCCAGAGTCCCCAGCCGTCGTACTCGCAGGGGTGGCGCACGGAGGCTCATGCTGGTTGGTTGTGGATCAACTTGACGCGATAAGCATGGCATCTGGACGAAGGACGGAGCTCTGGTCCGTCTTCGACGCGCTTAGGCGAGAGGCAGAGCGATTTCCGCGCATGTCGATACTTGTCGCCTGCAGAGCCTTCGACCTGGAGCATGATCATCGCATTCGCAGCCTCCTGAGCGAGAGAGGCGGCTTCAAGAAAGTTAGCCTGAAGCTCCTGACCTCGACGCAGATCGACGATGCGCTGCACGCAGCGGGCATGGAGACTGCCCGGCTGGCTACGAAGATGAAGGAGCTCCTGGCGCTCCCGCTGCACTTGTGGATGTACCTGACATTGTCTCCGGAATCACGCACCTTGATTAGCGGCAAGGATGAGCTGTTTGATCGTTTTTGGAAGGAGAAGGAACGCAGGGTCACGCAAAGGGTGGGACGTAAGGTTGAGTGGACCGCGGTCATTGATACGTTGTCGGAATGGTTGAGCAACAATCAGCAACTCTCTGCCCCGCCCGAAGTGCTGGACGACCATGCTACCGATGCCGAGGTAATGATATCAGAGCACGTCCTGACGCAGTCAGGAGGGCGGTACCGATTCTTCCACGAGTCATTCTTCGACTATGCGTTCGCCCGTAGCTTCGTCAGGCGCGGTAAGAGCCTCTTCGCCCTTCTCGTTCGGACGGAGCAGCACCTGTTTCGCCGTGCGCAAGTACGACAGATACTGACGTACCTCCGCATGAAGGGGAATCCGCGCTACCTGTCGGAACTGGAGGCGCTCCTACTTGCCAACGAAGTTCGGTTCCATGTCAAGCGCGTTGCGCTACCATGGCTCGCCTCGCTGCCAGATCCTACCGTTGCGGAGTGGCTAATTCTTCAGAAGATTGCACAATCCAGGCCAGAGCTTCGGCTCGATATTGTCTGGATGGGCGCTGGAAATGTGGCCTGGTTCGATTTGCGTAACGAACAGGGCTGGTTCTCGGCAGCCCTGAGCAGCGGGGATGAGGAACGGGAGTGCGAGGCTGTTCAGTTGCTGGGCATCGAGGCGATTTTGATCGCACGCTCGCCACGCGTTGCCCAAATTCTTCGGCATTGCAGGAAGCGGACTGACCGCTGGAACGACTACCTTCGCGAGGTGTGCAGGTTCGGACGTTTCTATCATGATCGTGCCTTGTTTGAACTGTTTCTGGACATGATCGACGAAGGGGTGCTGGATCCGTCGCCCACATCAAGTGTCAACTGGTCGAGCATGCTGCATGAACTCCCGAGGAAGAGGCCGGAGTACGCGTGCGAGGTAATTGCCCATTGGTTCGATCGATCCGTTGCACTATGGCGACACGTTGGTGGTAAGGGCGTCTCGTCTGATCGTCCGTTTGAGGAGAGAACCATTAGTGCAGCGGATATCCTGGAGATCGCAGGAAGCGCATGCGGACGCTTCGTCGAACTGATGCTGCCACGGGTTGCGGCGCTTGTTGAGGAGCTTGCCGAGCCACACGAAGAAATTCTAAACGTGGACTCTATCTGGTCCTTTCGGGCATACGGCGATGATCCACACGATGCTGCTGGCGCGGTTCTCGTTGGTCTCGCTCAAGCCATGGAGCACATGGCCAGAAATACTCCGGATATCTTGCGCCGGTATGTGGCGCCTTATCTCGGACAGCCGCACGATACAATCGCTTATCTGGTGCTCCGTGCGTGGACAGCGGCTCCCGATGTGTATGCAGACGATCTCGCGGATTATCTTGCGGCGGATCAACGACGGCTTCACGTGGGGTATTCGATTTGTGGATCATCTGGAGGATCCGGGCGCAATCACATTTCGTGCCGCGCAGTGGAGGCAGCGTCACCCCGTTGCTCTGTTGCACGCTTCGCTGCCTTGGAGAAGGCGATACTGGGCGTGAAAACAGTATGGGAATCGAAGCGGCCGCAAGCACGGGGCTGGACACAACTCGAGCTGCTTTTATGCATGGATCCGAAGCGGCTTACACCGGATGGGCAGGCGGCGCACGGCATGCTGTTGGCCAAATTTCCGGACTACCGACATGCGGAACCGCAGCCCATGCGTGTCGTGACGATAGGTTCGCCCTTGAAAGATGACGCCCGCGAAAAGATGACGGATGAGCATTGGCTCAAGGCCATGCGAAAATACAGTGGGATCGACTATCGAAATACTTCCGATCTTTCGGGGGGAGAACGAGAACTGGCGACCGCGATCGAACTGCAGGCGAAGCGGATGCCATTGCGGTTCATCATGCTGGCCGAGCAGATGCCGGATGATTTTCCAGCGAGCTATTTCGATGCCATTCTCAGAGGCGCAGCTGATTGCAGGACTGACTCAAAGGATGCTTCTGAACTGCTTCGCGAAGAGGATGCAGCACGCCTGATTTTCCGGGTGCACAGTCTGCCCGGACGGCGGTGCGGACGCTGGATCAGTTGGTTGATTAAAAAGGTGATCGCTGTCGATTGGCCGGATGGCGTACTTGAAGCCATGTCCTGGTACGCGATGCACGATCCGGATCCGGAACGGGAACTCTGGAAAGGTCCCGAGGGCTACTATCGCAGCGATCCATACACTGCTGGTATAAACTCGACGCGCGGAGCAGCTGCAGGAGCCATCGCGCATGTGCTCTTTCAGCAGCCTGAGCGCCTGGAGATGCTCCGTCCAGCAATCGAGAGTCTCGTCCATGATCGATCGGCAGCGGTCCGCACGTGCGCAGTTGATGTTCTGCTTGCGGTGCTTCGCGCGAGCGTCCCAGATGCTATCAAGTGGTTTGGACAGGTCATCGAGACCGATCCCGCTATTCTTGCCACCCCGCCCGTTCAGAAGTTTATTCACTATGGTGGTTACCACGACTATCCTGGGCTGCGGGACGTTATCCTTGGGATGCTAGATGCGACCGATCCTGAGGTCGTGGAGGTTGCAGCCACGCAAATTTGCGTTTTGGATCTGAGTCGTGGTCTCCCCGCAGAGGATGTCGAGCGCGTGCGCGGGGGGAACGAGACGATGCGCAAGGCGGCGGCCAACGTCTACGCGACGAACGTGGCTCACAGTGATGTGGGTCCTGTCTGTCGCGACCTCCTCGTGCCATTCTTCTCAGATCTATCCGCGCCTGTTAGGTCGGCGGCTGCCAAGGCGCTCAGCCAGCTGAGTTCGCTCGATACCGCCGATCAAGCCAAACTTCTTACTGAATTCGTGCATGCTAAGCCGGGTGTGGAAATGATGGAGGCGGTCATGTGGGCGCTTGAGGACTCGCCTGTGAAGCTTCCGGATCTCGTATGTCAGATTGCCGAAACGTGCCTAAGCCAATTGGATGCGATGGCAGAGGATGGTTCCAGGGTTGGCCGGCGCGTAGCGTCACATCTTCCGAAGATTGTTGTGCGTCTCTACGCGCAAGCCACGGATGCGGCGATCCAATCCCGCTGTCTAGATATGATTGATGCAATGGAAAAAGACAGGCTGATGGGGGTTGATGACGAGTTGCGTACCCATGATAGGTGATGCCGGGGACGGACCCGCAGGCATGTGGGGGGCGGGGGGAACGTCCTGGCCAACGCGAGCGCGGGGCCCTGGGGTGAGCGACGTTCGCTCCGATCAAGCGTCTTAGGTCACGCCACGGCGTACGCCGTTCGCTCTTGTTCCACTATCGCGATTGTCTTCCTGTACTCCTCCGCTTCCGCGGCGATGACGAGCTCGACGTCGACCCGATGGTGCTTCTTCACCACCTCGACGATTTCCTCGATTTTCACCTTAAAGAACTCCTTCTTCTCGTTCACGCGGTTCACGCGCCGGTGGTTGAACGCCCGGTGCAGGGTGTTCTCGAGCGCTGGCGCGTCCTCCGTGTAGATGATCGCGTGCACGTCGAACTCGAACGGCACCGATGCGTCGCCGAGCTCCTTCACCCGGTCAATGGGGTCGAGCCGGCGGGTCATGCCGATCTTGTACACCTGCTCGCCGAACGACCCGATGTTCGAGATGATGTACACGTGCCCCGAGCGCGTCTGCTGCGCCCTTGAGAGCGCACGCTCCTTGTTCGCGTGCGCCTCCGCGAGCTTCTTCTCGAGCTCCGCGATCTGGGTCAGCAGCTTCTGCTGCTTGCTGCCATCGGCTCGTTGCGCATCTTCCTGGGCCTTGCGAAGCGCATCCGCGTAGCGCTTCTCCTCCTTCTCGGCGTCCAGGCGGGCCTTCTCGATCTCCCGCAGCGCCTGCTCCTCCTCGCGCATCTGCTCGCGAATCCGGCGCTGCTCTTCCTTCTCCTCCTGCACCTTCTCCTCGTACTCGTGCGCGAGGTAGAGCTCGTCGAGCTTCAGCTTCAGGTACGAGGCCGAGATGGTGCACTGCTGGATCTCGGCGAGGCCGTTGATCGCTTCGCGAGCCTTCTGAATGCGCGCCTCCATCACATGGATGTTGTTGTACTTGACCTTCGCGATGGCCGCGTCGCACTCGCCGTTGAAGGCGCGGAGCATGAGCTTCAGCGTCTGGTTGATCTGCTTCTTCCCCTCGGCGACGCTGCCGTTGACGGTCCACTCGATCGCGCAGGTGGCAGCCTTCTTGTCCTTGATCATCTGCTTCTGGCGCTCGCGGATCTCCTCGAGCTTCGTCTGGTAGCGCTCGGAGGAGGAGAAGTTGTACCGCGGCTTGTAGAAGCCGAAGGACTGGAGGTGCGCCTCTTCGTCGAGCGCGGAGAGCTCGGCACGCACCCGGTTGACCTGCATCTGGAGGCCCTGCAAGTCCGTGGCGGCCGTGGCGTGCTGGCGCTGGGTTTGCTGTAGTGCCTGCTCGTGCTGGGCGCGGATGTGCCCGCCCTCGTTGAGGACGCGCTGCCGCTCGGCGTCAGCGTCGACGACGCCTTGGAAGCGCGCCTTGATGGCTTCGTGCTCGCGAGACAGGCCCTTGTGATCGGCCTGAAGCTTGCCGAAGCGCTGCAGGAGAACAGCGAGTGCTGCGAGAACAACGACGAGAAGGATGACGAGCGCAGTCATGAGGATCCCCCCACCCAGCCACGATGTCGCGACCCAAAAAGTGCGGAAGACCGCAGGTTACAACCCGACGCTCCGGCAGAACAGCGGGCACATGAATCACAGGCGGCAGAGGCGGAAGCTCTGGCGCGCGGCCCTTCCTGGCAGGGCGGCAGGCGCAGTACGTTGGCGAGATGCCGCGCTACTGGGTCATGCGGGTCGATCACCGGGGAGCAAAGGACTTCCTCTGGAACGAGCTGAAGGCGGGCCGCCTCCGCCAGGGCTGGGGCTACCGCGAGGACCAGAACCTCGAAACGATCGCCGCCCGCAAGAGGAAGGACGCGGGCATCACCGACGAGCAGCAGGCCGCTTGGCGTGGGAACCGCCGGATGCTCGGAGCCGAGCCCGACAGCATCCAGAAGGGCGACGTTATCCTCGTCGCGCACCTCCCCAATGACCGGCACTGGTCAATCGTGCGCGTGGTGGGTCCGTACCGCTTCCAGATCCCCAAGGCGCCGAAGGACTACGGGCACATCCTGCCCGTCGAGCTGCTCTCGGAGGAGCGCCCCGTCGGCTTCCAGGCGAAGGGGGTCGCGGCCGGGCTGCGGCAGACGATGCGCAACTTGTCGCGCCTCTGGAACATCGACCACCTCGGGGAGCACGTCGAGCAGATCCTGAAAGGTCTTGAGGAGCCCACCGGTCGGGGTGGCGACGATGAAGGGGACCGGCTTGTAGCGCTCCTTGGGGAGCTCGAGGTCGCCGGCTGGGAGCGGTTCAAGTTCCACTTCCAGGGGGCTGAGTTCGAGGCCCCCTGCGTGCGGCTCCTCGAAACGCTCTACGGCGAGGGAAACGTCGAGCACACGGGGGGCAAGAACGAGAACGGCGCCGACGCGATCTGCACGTATCGCGATCCTCTCGGGGTGCCCCACCGGGTCGCTGTGCAAATCAAGATGTGGTCGTGGGACACCGACTGGACGCGACCGCTCCAGCAGATCAAGAAGGCGTGCCAGTCGTACGAGGGGATCACGTCAGGGGTGATCCTTTCGACGTCGGAGCGCGTCACGCCGGGCTTCGAGACAGCGCGCACGGAGCTCCAGAAGGAGCTCGGCCTCCCAGTGCGAGTCGTCCTCCGGCGGGAGCTGCTCCGGCTCTTCATCCATCACCTGCCGAAGCTCGTCTCCATGGAGGCCGAGCCCGAGCCAGACCGGTAGAGTCCACCAGCCGCTCGTCAGTTGCAGGCGCAAACGCCGCCGTGATGGGAGCAGCACCCACGATGCACGGTGGTACAGGTCGGCGAGACGGTGCCATCGCAGCAGCAAACCCGGCCCGGGGGTTCCTCCCTGGGCACCTGCACCGCCTTTGCCCGCTTCTGAGCCTGTTGTTGTGCCGCCTTCGCCCGTGCCTGCGCCTCCCTGGCGCGTTCTCGTGCTACCGCGGCAGCCTCGAGGGTCTTGAGCTCGTGCTCGAGCTTCGTGCGCTCCTGCGGGTTCGCCGCGGCCTCCACGACGAGCTTCGTGGTCTGCGCGTCACACGCGGTCCCTGCGCACGCATCGCGCAGCGTCTTTTCGCGCAGGACCGGCGTCATGGCAGCGTAGGAGGCCCGTTGCTCGGCGAGGCCCTTCTCCTCGGCCGCTTTCGCGTTCCGTTCGCGCTCGGCCCGATCTCCTTCGCGGCGGCGCTCGGCCTCACGCCGCGTGTTCTCGGCGGTAGCGAATGACTCCTGCCGAGCCCGCTCATCGCTCTTGCCGAGCCCGAGACAACGCAAACAGCCCCCGAACCCGAGAGCAGCGACGAGCAGGCATCCGAGGGCCCCGGCCCCGCTCGCGTTGCGTCCTTTGCCGTTCCTGGCCCCAGACCAGTTGCCGGTTCTGCGACGCCCCATGGTGTCAGGTTCGCCGAGAGCGTAGCCATTGTCGAGGGCACCGTTCGTTCAACGGGGCGCGGTCTAGCCTTACCCCTGCCAAGCGTTTGCCCTCCTCGCGCGTCCCAGCAGCACCACGACCTGGGAGCACGAAAGCCAGTCCCACTCTGGCGGTGGCTCTGGACGAACACTGCTAGAAGGTACCGTGCGCGAGCGTGACGTGTACGGCAGAGCACAACAAGTTCGACCTTGACGACCGTCGAGCGCGTCTGCTAATCTGCGGACAGTGAGTAAGACAGACGCAACCCCCAAGCTCGGCGCCCTTCTCCGCGAGTCCCGGCAGAAGCGGGGCATGAGCCTGCGGCAGTTCGGCGAACGCTTACAGAAAGAGGATGGGTCGTCGCTATCCCCACAATATCTCAACGACATTGAGCACGGACGTAGGAATCCGCCGGATGACTGCATCCTCAAACAGATGGCAGAGGTATTGGGCTTGGATGTGCAGGTGCTCCTGGCCATGGCAGGAAGAGAACCGCCGGAGGTAACAGAATACCTGGTCGAGATGCCTGAGCAGGGTCAAACGATAGGGAAACTTTTTCGTAAAGCGCGGGAGAGCGGCTTCAAAGATTGGGATTCACTTCTGCTCGAGATCGAGAGGCGTACGCGATGAGGTGGATCTCGTGCCACACAGGGGCGTTTCCGAAGCGGTTGTACTTCGAGAATCTCTCTGAGCTGGACCGAGAGTGCGAGCGGCTTCTCGCCGACGTTTACTACCGTAAATTCGGTAAGGAGTTCACGCCGCCGCTCGACGATGACTCACTGCAAGTTCTGGTCGAAGAATATGCAGACGTCGACCTCTACGCTACGTTGCCACGCTCGGTAGAAGGCGAAACGGAGTTCCGCCCTGGCCAGCGCCCACTGGTAAAGATAAGTGAGTCGCTTAGTTCCAACGAGCAGAGACGCAATCGCATGAGAACGACCATTGCTCACGAGTGGTTCCACGCCGTCTACCACCGTTATGCATGGGAACTTCGCTGGGCTCGCGCCCGTGTACGGACTGGGCAGGAGGAAAGTGGCGGATCGTGCCACGAAGACACCATTATCGGTGCGCCCGAGGACAACTGGACTGAATTCCAGGCGGGTTACGCGAGTTGCTCCATTCTAATGCCTAGAAGTTATGTGCTTATAGAGGCTCAACGTGCGTCTGGCGACAACGTCCCCGAGATAAGCAGCGTCATCGCGCATGTCGCGCAGTTCTTCAACGTGTCCACTGAGGCCGCACGATGGCGCCTTAGTCACTTGGGAATTCTGGGAGACTTGAAGGCCAAACGTCAGCTTACACTCTGGTGACAGCTTTTTTTTGGCTTACGCGTCCGCTAATCTGCGGATGCGCGTAACGAGTTCACTAATGCTCGTCGTAAGGTGCGTACAATGCGGATGCTCATCAGGCCCTACAACGCCGACTGTACCTTAGTCTCGTCAGCACTCCGACATGGAGCCCGACTGGATGGGATCATGGTTGACGCTCACGTGTGGCCATTGGCTCGAAAAAGCTATGAGGAGCTGCGTCGTACTGTGCCTCACGACTGTGAGGTGTTCCTTGATCCGATGACCCACAAGATAGAGCGAAAAAACTTTCGCGAAATGTCTAAATCGTACCAGCGCGTGCCGCACTTCTTGACCAGGGAGCTTGGTACAAATCGTGTTCCGTATAAGCAGTTACTCGCAAACGGGAAAACAATTGTTGACTTGGTCGCAGCGCTCCAGCGCCAGTTCAACGTGACTTCCTTTCTGACGCCGTCGCTCTTCGTTGGCGAAGGCGATGTCGGCGACGAGGAAACGGTCACGTCGTTCTCGGTTGGAGAGTATTGGTTGTCAGAGTTCTTCGAGCTCAAGCTCGATCGCCCGGTAGTGCAGTCGCTCTGTCTCGCCGTCGAGTGTCTCCGCACTCCGCGGGCATTACAGGCGATTGAAGCGTCCGTGAGGGAACGGCGCCCTGCAGCGATCTACCTGATGCTCTTTGACTTCGAGCTGGGCGCGAACCCAGAGCTCGACAAAGCTGTATTTCGATTCTTGCGGTTCCTGCGAAGCAACGGCGTGCGTCGCATCATATATAGCCACGCACCATCGTGGGTGTACTTCCTGGAACCTTACGGGGTGACAGACTTTGTTTCAGGCGCGAACTACTTGTCCACACTGAAGAAGGAATACCTCGAACGCGAGAAGGACATCGGGGGCATCCCGCACAATTACTACATCCCGAAAAGGTTCTGCCGTATGACTCACGCGCAGGCGCAGGAAGCGATCCGATCCGGTCTTTTTGACCCCTGCAGATGTCCTGCCTGCCACGGTGGCGTTCCGGAGAACGTGAACGAGATTCGAGAGCACTACATCCACGTGCGTTCGCAGGAGTGTCGCGAGCTTGCCGCTGCAAAGGATAGGATTGCTTTGCTAACGCAGTGGGCGGATCAGACCGAGGCACTGCTTAGTAGCGCGGAGGAAAAGGAGATCCGCGTCTTGGGTAATCCAACACCTACGCTGTGGCGCGAAGGGCTTGAGGGTTAGCGCATGCGCCACGCGCTCGAAGTAAAGGTTCTATGCCGTGTTCCCAGAAGCGCTCCTCAAGGAAGCGGCGCGTGAGGGTCGTGTTGGGTTGGCGCGGCTGCGCAGCCAGTTCGATCCTCACGTCGTCGTCCACGACAGAGATGAGACCAATCTGCCGGCTCTCAAGAAGCACTCGATCTACGGTCTGGGGTATGCGATTAGCCAGCGCTAGGTAGGTCCGGTCTGCGTAGAATCTGTGGCCGTACGCTTGACGAAGGCCGCGTTTCCAGTCTTGAAGTTTTGCTTCGCAACAGGCCAATTCTGTTATGAGCGATTGGAGGACGGCGCTTCGTATGTATGTATTCGAGTCCTTGACGACAAAGCCGAGCGCGTCGAGTTCGCGGGCGAGTTCGCGAACCGTCCGCGTCGAGATCGCCAGTTTGTCCGCCCAGTCGTCAATCGTTATTGGTTCGCCCAGCGGTAAGACCTCCCAGGCGCGAAGGAGTGTCATGCTCGTCAATCCGCGGACAAGTCCCATCTTTTGTCGGCGGCGAGCAGCCACCCAGTCGACATGGGCGGCCACGAGGTCGACCCTGCCTTCGTGGGTAGTCACCTCTCGGAGAACGACCATGCCGCGGTTGCCGAAGAAGTCGGCGAGCGGCTGGTACATCATCCATTCGGTTTTCAGCATACGCCTCCTCGCTCTCAGCTCGGTCGTACCACCTCACGCTCCTGCTGGTAAAACTTTCTGCCTGGGGCCATGGAGGGTTGTGTCAAACAATGTCCTATTCGCATACGCCTGCGTAGCGTTGTACGCATGTAGCTCAAGCCCCACGAGGTTCAGAATTCGAGCGTCATGCCATCTTGTGCATGCCTGTTGGAAGCGTCAGACCGTGCGTGTGCGCTCAGCCACTTCAGACGGGGAGGCGCGGTGGCGAACAGGCGCATCCCGGCGTACGACGCCGCGCGGCATCTTAGCACGAGCTGCGCATGGGGCTGAACCGGGAGTTCGGGACGGCCGCTCGGCGGGAGAAGGTACCCCGCGGTATCACTGACCGTCCTTGCTACCGCCGAGCCAATGCAGGTCCGTAATTATTGCCAAGTTGTTGAAGAGGAAAACAAATATGAGCAAAGGCCAGCAAACGAAAGCTCGTGGGACAACGGGACGACAGGCATCAACGCAGCGTCCCAAGCGATCGAATAGCAGCACGCATTCTCAAGAGGTGGATATGGCTCGAAAGAAGGATCTGAGCACCGAGGCGAAGGTGGGACTGGGTCTGGTGGCCACCGGGCTCGCGGCTGGGGCCTACTACTACCTCAAGAGCGGAGCAGGCTCGGAAAAGAACGCTGCCCTCATCCCCGACCCGCTCGAGGTGCAGCTCGATAGAGTGGTCGATGCACTAAACGGGAAGTTCGGCAAGCGCTGGGGGAACCGCACCCTGGCGGTACTAGAAAAGGGGCTGGAGGCGGTGTTGTCACCGCAGCTCGTAGCGCTCGTGAGAATCGTGCACAAGGCGGAGCTGCTCGGGCAGGAGATGGAGCTATCCGGTGCGGCGAAGCGGCAGAAAGCAGCCGGGTGGGCGCAGGAAATGGTCAAAGCCTGAAGGCGCGTGGCTCTTCGTGGTGCGTCCACGCACGAATCTCTCCCGCGCTTCGGCCTTCGGGCGCGGCCTCGCAACGCCCCGAGCCCGGCTCCTCCTCGCGGCGGGCGGAGCGCGACGCCTTCGGCGAACTCCCCTATGTCCACGCGGTCGGGGCGGCAGCAGCTACGCCGTGGCCTCGACGAGCTCCCGTTCGCCTACCGAGGCTGCTTCCGCCTTCGCCTGCATCTCGAGCCACGCCTTCTCATCGAACCGCTTCTCCGCCATCGCCCGCTCGATCGCCTGCGTCTCGCGGAACTCCCGCGCCTCCGCCGCGATCGTCCACGTCCCGTCCACCTTCATCTGCTCGAGCTCCTGGCGGATGTCGTGTAACGCCACGCGGAAGAACTCCTTCCGCGGGTTCACCTTGTTCACCTGGCTCCGGACAAACCGCTCGTGGAGCGCGTGCTCGAGGGCAGGTGCATCCTCGCTCGGGATCAACGCATGCACGTCGAACTCGAACGGCACGCTCGCATCGCCGAGCTCACGGACACGATCGAGCGGCTCGAGACGTCGGGTCATGCCGATCTTGTAGACGTTTTCCCCGAACGAGCCGATGTTCGAGATCACGTAGACGTACCCGCTCTTCGTCTGCTGCGCCATCGACAGCGCCCGCTTGTTCTTCTCCTCGGCGAGGCGAAGTTTCTCGGACAGCTCGCGCAGCTTCTCCTCGTACTTCGCGCGTTCTTCCGCGCTCGCCTTGTCGACGTCACGCCGCGCCTTATCCATCGCCTTCCGGATCGTCTCTTGCTCCTTCTCGGCCTCCTTCAACGCCTTCTCGAACTCGCGCTGCGCTCGCTCCTCCTCGCGGATTCGCTCCTTGATGAGCCTCTGCTCTTCACGCTCCTTGAGCTTCAGCTCCTGCGCGACGACGGCCCAGCGCAGCTCCTCGAGCCGCGCCTCCAAGTACTCGGGCAGGATCCGGGCGTCGCGGAACGCGCGGCCGTTGTGGTTCACGAGCGTGAACACGTCGCGGATTTTCTGCTGCAGGGTGCCGTGGTTGTCGTGCCTCACGTCGGCGAGGATCGCGTCGGTCTTGCCGTTGAAGGCGTCGAGCACGAACTCGATGGCGGTCGTGCGCCGGTTCGCCTCCACGTAGTCGCAGGTCGCGGCCGTGCCCTGCTTGATCATGTTGCGGACCTTCTCGCGGGCCGCCTTGAGACGCTGCCCGGCCTCCGCGAACCCGAACTCCTCGGCGAGATCATCGAGTAGTCCAGCAGTGGGCATCACGTAGCGGTCGCCGTACCCCTCGATGACGTTCTTCATCGCCTGCACGGTCTGCTCGAGGCGCTTCGAGTCGCGCATGGCTTCGAGGGCGCCAGCAGCGATCTCCTCTGCGCGCCGGTTCGCCTCAGCGATGGTACGGGCAGCATCGGCCGACGCCTGAGACGCGGCTGCTTGGGCTGACGCACGTGCCTGCGCGTTGGTCGTCTTTGCTTCTGCGACGAGACGATCCGCCTCGCGCCGAGCTTCGGTCTTCATCTGCGTCGCCGCCACTTCGGCTTGCGCTCGTGCCTCCACTGCCCACGTCTCTGCCTTCGCGCGAATGGAAGCCGCCGCTTCTTCCGCTTCGATTACCGTCTCGTAGCGGCTCAGGCGCTTCACGTGCTTCTGCAGGCTTGCGATCTGCTTGTCGAGACCGGCCTTCGCCTGGTTCGCTTGTCGAAGAGCGTCGTCAGCCTTCTTCGCCTTCGACGCGAAGAACGCTACGGCCGCGAGCGCGCCGAGCAGGAGGACAACGAGAAGAATCTCCACGGGCTCCCCTCCGCGGCCGACTTTGGGCCGCACTAGCAGCATAACGGACCGCTCAGGGGCTTGTACGACGAACGTGTTCTCCGCCGTCCACAGCCCGCATGACCTCGTGGCCGCCCTCCGACGTGTCACGCATGCAGTCCAGACGGGCGTGCCCCTGCTGCTAACCGCGCGCCATGCAAGCCGCTCTCACGGAGCCCCTGGGAGTCGGACGCTCTCCGGCGGCGCTACGCTCAACGATCGGATCTTCGCGGTGCTGTCGCACGATTCGACGCTTGCCCGGACAGCCTCGCCCCACACTTGCTCGCTCCCCCTTGGCCACACGCGCGTGTCGCCCTCCGGGATGTCGGAGCGGAAGCTCCAGGTGGCCGTGGGGAGCTCATTGAACGCTTTGAACCGACCGCACCAGCCGTTGCTGCCGACAATCTGGGTGGCCTCGGCGAGCGTCTTGGGAGGGTGGGCCTTAACCGCGGCGTCGAGTCTCGCCAGTTCGTCCAGTACAGCGCGGTCGCGATGCTGGCGTGTACGAGCCTCCTTGTTGCTCTCCTCGGTGATGTCGCGGTACGCGCCCCAGCCGATCCACCCGAGAACGATGAGCGGTACTACGATCGTCCAGAAGTAGAACTTGCGCCCCATCGCCGGCCTCGAGCCTACCGAGACACGATGCCGGCGGCGACAATATCGACCCCCGCGAGCTGTCCGCCTCGCTCAGGCGATCGGGCTAAGCGCGAGCAGCCCGAACATGAGGGCGCGGGCAGCGCGGCGTAACAAGCAGCGTCTACACATCGAAGATGCGGGCCTCCAACCAGAGGTCATCGCATTGCACGGTCTGCACGGCCCTAGGGGCCACCGTCCCCCGGCCCGACCAGAGCACGTTCTGCGCGCCGTTTTTGGCGTGTGCTGCCCTCAGGGCGGGCACGCCAGCGTCGCGCAGATACGTGAGTGCTCGCCAGTGGCGGAGACCGGCAGCCGTGTGGGCTGGAAGAACGGCGAGGTCCGGCCTTGAGGTCACGAGACCGTCCCTCACGGCATCGCTGAAGGCTTCGCCGCAGAGAGCAAGGCCGATGCGGTGCCTACGCAGGCGAAGCTCGCGAGCTTCAGCGTTTGCGTCGGATGGAGCGAGGCTCCAGTTCCGGCTTGTCGTCGAACGTTGCTGCCAGACGATCGGGGCTCTCTGCTCCGGCGACCAGGCCACGATGAAGAAAGGCAAGGCTCCGCGACGGATGACGACGCCAAGCTCGGTCTTTCGCTCCCAGCTCGGCCCGCAGGCATCGACGCCCGCCACCACCGCCATGTCGAGTCGGCGTGCCTCCCGTACGAGCGGCTCGGCCGCTCGTGCCACGTCGACGATGGACGAGGAGCGCGCTCGAAGAAAGCCGGCAGGAAATAGGACCAGGTGCGCTGCATGTCCGGCAGCCCAAGTGAGACATGACCGTCCGGCGTTTGCGCGGTTCGCATTCGCATCCGGCAGACGGTACCCGCTCAGCCCCGCGACGACGGAACACGCTCTGAGCTTGCCCAGCCTCTACTCCAGCGCGACGGTGTACTTGCCCACGAAGTTCTCGGATGCGACGCCCGTTTGGGCAGCGAGTTGCGCCACCTCGTTCGGCTTCCACTGCGCGGGGGGCCTCTTCGCGAGCGCCGCGACGAATTTCTCCACGGCGTCGACGAACTCTTCGAGCTTCTTCGGCGTGATCACTCGTGTCCCGTGCGGGAAGTGGGCCTTCTCGTGACCCGTCGAAGCTCGGGCGACGATCACCGGAGTCGGCGTTCGTGTTGGGTAGGAGTCCTTGAACCACTTGAGGCTGTCGTGGAGCTGACCCGAATGCTTCTTCGGCAGGGTCGTGCCCGCCTCCTCGTTCTTGCACTCGATCACGAGGCTGACGTCGGGCCACAGCCAGAGATCGTCAGGGCCTTCCCCGAAGTCGCTCTCGGGCTGACTCCCTGCGGCACCCACGACCTCCGCAAGTTCCGCGACGGCTCGCTCAAACGTCACGTACGACGCTCCGAAGGAGAGCCGCGCCCGTAGGGCCTGCACCGCAGCAACGGCCCCGTTCGGATTCTCGAAACCCGCGTACCACCGGAGGATCGCGGCTGGCACCTCGACGCGGCCAGGATCGGCCGGGCGCACGGCCGTCCCTCTCGGCGGTGCGAACACACGGTGGTTCTTGGCGTGAGCTCCAGCCTGCAACTTCAGAGCCTTCGCTTCGTTTGCTGAGAACTGGTAGCTGGCGGCAAGCTGCAAGTACCAGCCGAGCGCACGGTCGTCGTTGACGAGAGGCGGCCGGGTATTCTGGCAGATTAGATCGCACGCGCCTTGCGGATCATGAAGAGCAAGTTTCGCAGCCGTGCGCTCCATGGCCGCGAGCTTGATCAACTCCTTGTTGATCGGCCTCTTGCCCTTCGCGACCTGGCGCACTTCGGCGTCGTAAAAGTCCTTCCACGACTGGTCACGCTTGATGCACGCGAGAGCTAGGTTGGTAAACGCAACCTCCGGACCTCCAGAGGCCGTCTCCGCGAGGCTGATGTCCGCGAGTCGACGAGCGAGATCGAGCTGGGCTCGTGTGGCCGGGTTGAAGAGCGTAAGCACCTCCCCACGCGACATGAAGCTCGCCAGATCGGGGCCTGCGAGCACTACGACCGCGTAGTCCACGTGAGAACGAACCGCACGGCCCATCCCCTGCTCGATCCGATGAACCAGTCGGTTCTGCGACGCGCTCGGCCTGCCTGGGATCGTTGCATCGTGCCGAGTCGTCATGCTCTCGCCGAAGGGCATCCCGTCGATGACGAGAACGCGGCAGGCGTCGTCGGGGAGATCGACGCCGTCGTAGCGGTTCGCGAAGGCCGCCATCTTGATCGTTCCATCGCGGAGACCGATGACCGTTTGGTCTACGTCTTCACCGGCAACCGCCTTGGCTCCGTGCTTTGCCCACTCGTTCGCCATCGCCTTCGACGGGCAGAGCACGACTACGGCGCGCTTGGCCTTGGTGGCCATATTCGCGCACCAGGTCATCAGCCACTCTCGCGTGAGCGTCTTGTCGATGAGCGTGGGAACGAGAACCATGCGCTCGCCGACGCCAGCATCGGAGACCGGCTCGACGGGAGCCGCCGCCGCGTCCTCCGCGCATCCGAGTTCTCGGACAAGAGCGGAGTCATCGGCAAGCGTCGCCGACATGAACAGCCGGTGCTTCGCTTCCTCGAAAGCACGAACGGCCTCCACCGGAGGGACGTCCGGCGTGATCTCGATCCCTTCACCCCCGACGATGCACCGGCAAAACTCCAGCCGATCGCGCAGATGACCCCAGACGAACTTGAGCTGGTCGTCCTTCGCGTGGTCGGCGAGAAGTTCGCGGACATCGGGGACGAGCGGTCGCCAGATCCAGTACGGCACCTCCAGCAGCGCAGCGAGATCCTCCCGGACCACTCCGGTCCAGATGCCAGGCATCCACGCACGCAACGGTCCTTCGAGGAGCTTGCGGATGCGCTGGGCGAGGTCCGACTTGAAGGGCAGCCGAATCGTGAAGGCGTCGCGTACTTCTTCGATGCCCGCATGGGCGTCGTCGAGCACGAACGCGCACGGCGAGAGACGAACATCGGCGCGGTCGAACGTGGTGTTCGCGGTGAAGAGCTTCTTGTACGTGCAGACGATGATCGCTTCGCCAGAGGTGCCGGACGCATCCGGGTGTCGCTCGCCACCCGCGTACGGCACGGCCTTCAGACCGATGCTCGCCGCCTCTGCGAGGACTTGGCCTACGAGCTGGGCATTCGGGCAGAGGTAGACCACCGCCTCCTTCTTCTCGAGCGCGTGCGACCGCAGGTACAAGAGGCCGACAGTCGTCTTGCCGGCGCCGGTGCTCACCTTCATCACGTGGTCACGACGGGCGCGACTTGCCGTGAGGGCTTGGAGCGACTCGATCTGCGCCTTCCGAAGCTCTGTGTGCGACGTCTTGCGATCGAGCGACTCGAAAAGCTTCAGGAGATCGGTCGGATCGAGAGGCCCCTTGCCGCCTCCGCTGCCGTACTTCTTGAAGTCGATCATGCGTCGCTCCGTCGGGGCTCGGTCTTACTACCGCACTACCTGAGGTACTAGGGCGGTTCTTAGAAGATCGCGTCCGGGAGGGCCTGCGGATTCCGAAAAACTCAGGCCGCTTGTCCGTCCACACCCCGCATGAGCTTATGGCCCGCCCTTGCCGCCAGTGGCAAGTGCAGCCAGACGAGCGTGCGCCTGCTGCGAAGCTCTGCGTGAGCCCGGAGCTAAAAGAACGGGCCCAAGGCGCAGCGGCGCGCCTTGCAAGCCACGCTCTTGTCCCGTCGTTCGATGCGGTCTCACGGCGACCGTGCTGCGGGCAAGCAGTGCTACGCTCGTACGTCGCCCGCCTCTCGACGCGCATGCCCGAGCCCCTCTTCAGCTTCGCCGAACTCGTCGCACGCGTGTGCCCCACGCTCGAGGGCATCGACAAGTGGAAGGCCGTCCGCCACCTCGACAACCGTCCCGGTGTCCCCGATCTCGTCGAGCTCTTCCACCTCGATCGCGAGGCGCTGGAGTTCTACCAGGCGGAGCAGGGCAAGGACATCTTTGGCGCCTGCGACGGGATCTTCTCGTTCCTCGGACTGCCCGGCCGTCGCGCGCTCTTCATCGGCGCGTACCAGGTGCGAGGATCGAGGAAGGCAACCGTGCTCGATCCCTTGACCGTGCCTGCTGCACTGCGCGGGATGTACGAGGCCGCGCGTCGCGATGAACCCGACGTGGTGCGGTATTACTACGACCTCGTCCGGGATCCCCGCTTCGCCGCGCTGGAGATGCGCGTGGTGGTGGACTGGGGCCCCGGCGCGTTGTCGTGGCACCAGTGGGCCTTGGACAAACCAGTCGTCGAGCTCAGGGATCCGAACAGCCTCGGGCCCTGCCCCGACTACCGCGAGGTCGACGTGTCGCTCGCGAAGCTTGCGTTCTTGATCCGTCACGAAGAGGCGAACCCCTCGTGGCGCGACAGGCTCTCGGCCGTGGGGGGCATCTACCTGCTGACCGACCGAGCTCGCGCCCGCCTCTATGTCGGGCAGGCCGGCGGCGAGACCGGCTTCTGGGGCCGCTGGAAGGCGTACGCCGAGCAGCACACGGGGAACGTCGCGATCGACCCCGCGTTCACCGCCGGGGAGTTGCGACCAGAGAGCACCACGTTGTCGATCCTCGAGGTCGTGCCCAGGGGCGCGTCTGCCAAGGTTCTTCTCGATCGGCTGGAAGTGCGCTGGAAGGAGCGGCTCTGCACGCGCACGGCCGGCTATAACCGGAACTGAAGCGCTCTCGCCCCCAGCCTCGCGGACGCCAAGCCGGTCACCTGGTCCCCCGTGTCCACGCATGTCCCACGGTGTCCCGCCCTGGCCGCCCCGAGCACCGACAAAAAGCAAGCATTTCTGGGCACTTGTACCTAAGTCCAGACCCGGACTCTTAATCCATTGGCTGAAGGTTCAAGTCCTTCATGGCCCACCCGGATCCAGAACGAAAAGGCCGGTACGCATCCCGCGTGCCGGCCTTTCGGTTTTTGTCCCGCGAGGCCGCCCTTCCCCCGACCTCAGCGGTTCCTTCGTCGCCCCGTCTTCTGCGCTCGCCGCCGCGCCTTCTTCTTGTTCCGGTCGGCGCGGGACGGCACCGTCGACAGGCGCGGAGCTGCCTCCAGTCGCGCGCGCTCTCGGATCGCGTGGAGCAGCGCTACCGGATCGAACAACGGCTCCTCCTCGTCGTCCTCCTCCCACGCGTCGAACTCTTCACTCGACCGCAGCGCGTGCGCGAGCGCGAGCCCCATTCCCTTGTCGAGCACCTCTGCGCATTCCTTTGCGTTGGGCAGCTCGAGCTCGCGATTGGCGAACGTGAAGAACGCCCGCAGGGTTGACACAAACATCGGCGCGAGGTCCGAGGGCAGCGCCGTCGCCATCGCGGGCACGCCGTCGAGCAGCGCTTCCACGAGGTCCTCCGGCACGAGCCTCGTCAGCACCACATCCTGTTCGAGGCGCAGGATGCGCAGGACCGCCCTTGCACAGAGCCCCTTCGGATCCTTCGGGCGAAGCGATGCCGCCTCCGGCGACGAACCGAATCGCAGACAGAGAGCGTCCTCGATCGTCTTCGCCTCCTCGTCGAGGATCCACCCCTCCGCTGACACCATCCGCTCGTCCAGCGCACGGCGCTCCGAGCCCTCCGGAAAGTCCTCCGCCCACCTGGCATCGCGCGCCGCGCGAGACGCCGTCGTGCTTGTCGTGTTCGACCGTTCTGCGTGTTCCACGTAAAACCTCCACGCCTGCTTTACGCGAACCCGGGACGGTTTGTCTAGGGAGCGTAGACAAACCGTCTTCGCGGCCGGCGGGAGCTCGGGGGAGCATCAGCGCCCCAGGTGACGCGTACGAGCATGAAGCGGACGAGGTTGCTGCTCGTTACCCGGCGCCGTCCGTCAGCCCCGCCGCACGATCGCGCGGAAGCGAGGTGGCAGGGCTTCGTAGGCTTCGCTCGCATCGTCGAGGTCCTCCTCGGCGGCGATCCTGAGCCGCCGGGCGACTTCGGGCTCGTGTTGCGCCTCGACCTCCCGGATGCGCCTCCGGGTGTCCTCGGGATCGATACGCCGCAGCACCCTCGTCGCTGCCACGCGCAGTGCCACGGGCGCCTCGACGTCCGCGATCATGTTCGTGAGGTCGACGCGCTTGATGGCCGTGTGGCGGTAGGGCTCGGCGCTGGGGCTCGTGTCGAGTGTGTCGAGGCCTGACAGCCACGCTCGGACGGGTTCGTCCTGCCTGCGCGACAGGTCGTGGAGCCGCTGCCATGCGGGAGAACGTGGTTCGTTCGCCCCGGCGGCGCTGCTCTTTGCGGCCGACAGGATGTGGGTCGCTACATGCGCAAGCTCGGTGGGCGACAGCCCAGGCAAACGAACGCCGATCGATCGTCGATCGGACGAGCCTTCGCGGAGGAGGACGGTGATCCCTCGCCGCTGCACCTCGACCGATTCGATATCGCCGTATTGGATCTGGAATGCGTCCCCGAGTCGCAATGCGTCCTTTCCCAGGACGAGACTCTCGCGACCGTGCAAGCGCAAGCAGCGCAGAGAGGAGCAGCCCGTCCTTCCACGACTCCACCGAGCGCACCTGCGATCGCCTTCGCGGAAGGAGGATGGGCCAAAGAATACCGATGATCCACGCGACCGCCAGGATCAAACCGAACCTGTGTCCGGCGCCCATGGCGCTCCAATGCCCAAGCATATGGCGCCAGAACAACGGCCGCTGAATCGGATCGATGCGGGTGCGTATACGGCGAGGTGGCAATCGACGCACGTCGACGTACGCGCCCGGCCGCCCCGCGAGACGTCCGGGCAGCGTGCAGCGAGCTCAGAACCACTGCCCGACGAGCTTGCCCTTGCGCTGGAGACTCCTCAGGTGGTGGAGCTCCAGCTCCCAAAACTCCGTCTCCTTGATCACCGCCTTCGTGTCCGTGGGCTTCTTCTTCTCGTGCTTCTTCACGAACGCGTAGCCCGTGAGCTTGTCGCCGACCTGGATCGTCACGCCCTCGGGCATCTCCCCGAGCGTGATCCGCATCGTCCGCTCGTGGGTGTGCTTGCCGGTCTTGCAGATCTCGCGGTAGACGATCCGCCCATCCCGAATGCTGTGGATCCGGTTCGTCTCCACGCAATCGTAGGGGTACTCGTTCGTGTAGCTGTACACCATTTCGAGCTCGGTCTTGCCGCCGTTCTGCGTGATTTTCTTCACCTCGTCGGTCTCCGAGACATATCCGAGCTTCGGGTGCCCGGGCATCTCCGTTTTGCCCTCCGCGATGTCCTGGATGTACACCTTATCGATAGCGGCCGGACGCGCCTCGTCGGCGGACTTCTTCGACTCCTTTTCGCGGAGCCGGTCGATCTTCTTCAGCGTCTCCTCGGAGAAGAGAGGCTTCACGTACTTGGCGCCGTGCTCCGTGTACGAGTTGCTGAAGGCGTTCGCCCCGCCCGACGAGTGAAAGCAATACATGTCCCGCTCCGTCGCGGCGTCGAGCCGGGCGCGGATGCCGTTGTCGGACGCCCCGGGGCCGTGGATCGCGTACAGGTAATCGCGCCCCGTGGCCTCGTACGCCTGCTTGATCGCGACGCGCAGGTCCCTTCGAAACCCGACGTACGTCAACAGGTTATCGGTGTACGTATCGGTCTTCGGGGCCGCCTCCTCGGCTGACTTCTGCAGTCCGAGCAGCGCGCCGATGCGCCCGTACGGGCCCGGGATCTTCGACGCGTCCGCGATCTCGACGGACCACTTCGCGTCGAGCGCCCGCGCCTGCTTGTCGATCGCGGCGTAGTCCGCGTGGCACTTCGCCAGCCACGTCTTGCGCATGGCTGCCACGATCAGCGCCTCGTACGTGATGTCCGCCGTGTTGGAGTGCTCGTCTTCCGACAGCTTGTCCCAGCCCGTGAGCCACGTCGGGTCCGGGTTCTTCAGCGTCCGGCGCGGGTTGAACTGGTAGACGTACGTCTGCTTGTCCTGGTACTCCTTCACGCCCGCTTGTTTCTTGAAATCGCCCACGCACTTGTGGGGCTCGCAGGACGTGTGATCCCACGACTTGAACGTCGCGAGCACCGCCTTGCCCACCTCGTCCTCGTCGTACGGCAAAATGCCGAACGGCCCCATCTGCGCGGGCCCCGACGACTCCCCCGACAGGCCCGGGATGTTCGTTTGAAGGTTGACGAGACCACATCCGGAGGCGAGCAGCCCGGAGGCGACGATAAATGCGTATTTGCTCATTGTACCGGGCCGCCAGCTACCACGCGACCGCGGCGTTTGGCAACCCATCGCGTAGCGGCTTACGCGCCCTCGGCGAGCTCCTTCTCGATGGCCTCCCATTCCCCCATCAAGGCCTCGATCTTCGCATCGAGCTCTTTTTGTAGCCGATCCAGCGCGGCCACATCCTGCTTGCTCGTCCGTTCGAAAAACCCCGGTTCGCAGTAACGCGACTCCAGTTCGCGTTTCTGCGCTTCGGCCGCCTCGATCGCCGCCACCACCTTGTCCCGCCGCCCCGGCAGCTCCTTCAATCGATTGCGCTTCTTCTTTTGCTCCTCCCACGCCGAGCCCGACACCTGCGCGGCCGGCTCCTGCGCCTTCGCTGCGGTCTTCGCGGCCTTGTCCTTCTGGACCACGGCCTCCGCGTCGAGATGATCGTCGCCGCACCGCGCGAGGTATTCCTCGTACGTCCCCTGGAAATCGTTCCGGCCGCCGGGCAGCACCTCCAGGATGCGCGTCGCGATCTTCGAGACGAACCAGCGATCGTGCGACACCAGGATCAGCGTCCCCTCGTAGGCCACGAGCGCCTCGGCGAGCGCCTCGATCGCCTCCACGTCGAGGTGGTTCGTCGGCTCGTCGAGGAGCAGCACGTTCGGCTCCTCCACGAGGATCCGGCAAAACAAAAGCCGCGCTGCTTCTCCGCCGGACAGGAGCCCCACCTTCTTGTTCACGTCGTCGCCCGAGAACAGCATCCGCCCGAGCCGCCCCCGCACCGCGCTCTCTGGCTCCGTCGGGCACGCCGCTTTCATGATCCCGATCGGCGTCGCCTCCGCGTCGTCCAGGATCTCCCTGTGATCCTGGGCGAAATATCCCACCCGCGCCTCGTGCCCCCAGCGCACCGCGCCTGCGTCCTTTTCGAGCTGGTCCGCGAGGATCTTGAGCAGCGTCGACTTGCCGATCCCGTTCGGCCCGATCACCGCCACCCGCTCGCCCCGCCGCACGGCCAGCGACACCGCGGTCAGCACCCTCTTTTCCCCGTACGACTTCGAGACCCCCGCGACTTCGAGCACGTCTCGCCCGCTCGGGCGCGCGATCGACAGCTTGAACACTGGCGTCCGCCGCGAGCTCTCCTCCAGCTCCGGCACATCGATCTTCTCGATCTGCTTCAGCCGGCTCTGCGCTTGCTTCGCCTTCGTCGCCTTGTACCGGAACCGGTCCACGTACGACTGCTTGTGCGCGATCACCTCCTCGATCCGCTCGACCTCCGCTTGCTGCCGCTCCCGCTCGGCGCGTTTTTCCTTCACGAACGCCGTGTAATTGCCGTGGTAGAGCGTCACCGTGCCGTAATCGATGTCGAGGATGTGCGTCGCCACGTTGTCGAGGAAGCGCTGGTCGTGGGAGATCACGAGCACCGAGCCCTCGTGCGCTTGAAGGAATTTTTCGAGCCAGCGGATCGTCAGGATGTCGAGGTGGTTCGTCGGCTCGTCGAGCAAGAGCACGTCTGGCCCGCCCACGAGCACCTGCGCGAGCAGCACCCGCAGCTTGAAGCCGCCGGAGAGCGTCGCGAGCGGCCGCTCGTGCGCCTCCATCGGGATCCCGAGCCCCACGAGGATCGACGTCGCCCGCGCCTTCAGCGTGTAGCCGTCGTAGGCCCGGATCACGTCGGCGAACTCCGCGAGCCGCTGCGCGTCGCCGGCGCCCTCCTCCACGATCCGCTTCTCCTCTTCGAGCGCGTCCCACACGATCCGGTCGCCCATCATCGCGAGGTCGAGGATCCGCGCCTCGTCCTCCAGGAACCGGTCCTGCCGCAGCACGCCCATGCGGGCGTCGTGGGGGATGTTGAAGCTCCCTTCGGTCGGCGCCTCGTCGCCGGCCAGGATCTCGAGCAGCGTCGTCTTGCCGGACCCGTTTGCGCCGACGAGCCCGTAGCGGCTCTGGCGGTTGAGCTTCAGCGACACCTCCTCGAAGAGGGTCCGGTCGCCGTACGATTTGCCGAGGTTCGACGTGACGATCATCGCGGGGACGGTGGTATATCCTCCCGCAACTGAGGAGGCCACGTGCGCTTTCGAGAGCTCATCCAAGATTCCAGCGCCACCATCGACGCCATCGCCAGCTACCTCGACGGGCTCTCCGCCGAAGACAGGCTCAACGAGACCCGCACCCTCTCGCGTGACGAGCAACGCAAGCTCTACCAGAGGGCCGAGAAGGCGCCCCCCATCACGCTCGAGCACTTCGTCCCGGCGGACATGGCCAAGCTCGCGCCGGTCCACCACGACGGCCGCAACACGCTCCCCTTGCCGTCGAGCCTCAAGCTCTTCCAGAAGCGGTTTTGCCGACCCGAGGACGGCTCCGAGCGCCTCTTCGGGTACAACCAGTCGCCCTTCCTCGGCACCGTGGGCCCGGGCTTCTTCGTGGCTGTCCCGACGAAAGGCCGCCCGGAGTGGGAGGCCCGCGGCCAGATCGTGATCGATTACTTCCAGGTCCCCGACGGCCCCGTCGCGGCGGGCTGGCCCAAGGTCATCCCGAACTCCAAGGGCCTCCAGACCTTCGTCTACAACGGCACACGCGACTACATGCGCAAGGTCTCGACACACGTCTCGATCGGCGCGGCCTACAAGGGCGAAAAAGCCCTCGACCACTATTTCATCCTCTGCCGCGACCGCTGATCCCTCCCGGGATCGTCACCCCACCTCGTCCGGGACGGGCAATGCGGAAAGCTCCGCCCCGGACCCCGCCTCCAGCCCCACGAACGCCTCCCCGAGCCAATCGAGGAACGCCGCGTCCCATGTCGGCTGATCCGGGAACGTCGCCGCGATCTGCGCCGACAGCTCTGCATCCCACCGCTCGTACACCGCTCGCAACGCGCCGTGCGCCTGCCTCGCAAGCACCGCGCTCCGCTCGCCTTTTCGTTCACCCCCCTCGATGAACGTGTCCTCGCACAGAAAGTAATTGCAGGTCGCGGGCCGCATCGTCGGGGCGATTGTGCATCCGCCCGCCCCGTGGAACACGCATTTGCGCTCCATCGGCTCGGTGGGGGCCTCGCGCCGCTTCACCCGCCGCAGCTCGAGCCCGCTCTCCCGGGGGAGGAGGTCCTTTCTGGCGATTCGCGCGAGCAAAAAATCACGTCCGCCGTGGGCGACGACGCGCCCCACGTCCGACCAATCCATATGGGGCGGTGCCTTGCAGCAACCTGCCGGCCCCTGCGGGCATTTCGCGCAGAGCGTCGAGCAGAGCTGGGTATGGGCGCCTTGGATGTCGAGCCGGATCATCGCGCGGCGAGGCGGGACGCGAGCACCGAGCGGACCGAGCGGCCCACGGCATCCGCGTCTTTCTTGAGCTCCTCGGGCATCCAGAAATGGAGCACGCGCCCGACCGCCTCCGTGCTCGAACGGAGAAACGCCATTCCGCCCGTCTCCGCCCGCTCGGCGCTTTGCGGGAAACACACCTTGCACAGGCACGGCAAGGGCCCGGCGGGATCGTGTTTCGTCACGTTCACGGCCGGCGCCACGCCCGCGCTCCAGGCGGCGCCGAGCAGCAGCGCGGCCGAGGGCGCGTCGAGCACGCGCGGCGTCTGAAGCGACATTCCGAGCATACCGGGCGCCGCGGTGATGCCTTTTCCGTTCGCGAACCGGATGCGAGGCACGAGTGACGTCAGATCGCTGATCGGCACGCGGTTGCGCCCGCTGCGCCAGCCTTTGCCGGTGTTCTGCGGGTTTTCCAGCACGGCGACGAGCCAGAGCGTGTCTGCCGGCGGCCGCACGGTCACCATGAACAGCCGCCCGCCGCCGGCGAGCGGGGCGAGGCCCTTGCTCTGGCTGTGGTAGGTATCGATGGGCCACACCTTGCCCGGCTTGCGCCCGGCCGCTTCCTTCTCGAACACGGCCTTGCTGACGATGGCGAGCACGTCCGGCATGCGCGCGACTCTACCAGAACCGCCCCGGGAGGTCAGGGCCCATCCCGCACCCGCCTGTCCGCGGCGGGAAACGCCTTCGCGGAGCCCGCGCGCCCGATTTTTCGGTGGGAAACGTGTTCGCGAAGGCCGCGGACGCGTCCGTCGCATGACGGAGAGGTTCGCGGCGCCTGCGAAGGCGTCCGTCAGGTGACGGGCGGATTCGCGGCGCCTGCGAAGGCGTCCGTCGCTGAAGAAACGGGCCGGAGACGTCCGCGAAGGCGTTTCCCATGGAAACGTCGGGCGCGCGGGCTCCGCGAAGGCGTTTCCCGGTGTCCTCACGTCGACGGCGCGCCGCCCCTGCGCATGGCCATGAACTTGTCCCGTAGCTCGTGGAGTTCCTCGCGCTTGCGCTCGAGCTCCGCGCGGGTGTGCCCCGGGGGTTGCAACGGTTTCTTGGGCGCTTGGAGCGGACTCTTCGAGCCCCCCTCTCGCAGACGGGTGAATTCAGGGGCGGCCCCCTTTGCCCTCGTCCTTTTCCCATTCATCGAGGGATGCCGGTCCTGA
Source organism: Polyangium mundeleinium (assembly GCF_028369105.1). Classification (NCBI taxonomy): domain Bacteria; kingdom Pseudomonadati; phylum Myxococcota; order Polyangiales; family Polyangiaceae; genus Polyangium; species Polyangium mundeleinium. Next base: position 13,208,401 of record NZ_JAQNDO010000001.1, read on the forward strand.
GTCCCTGGTGATGTTCACGAGTTCGATGATGGAATGGGCGAGCGTATCGCCCATCGGCAACGCCACGCGAAAACGTTTCGCCACGGCTTCGGCGAGGTGTCGCCATTCTGGGGCGACCATCTGGCCAAGCTCCTCGGACAGCTCTGCCAACTGACGCAGGAGACCCCGCGCCAAAGGTAGATATCTCGGGTCACGATGACCGAGCGCCTCCTCCAATACGCCCAAAGCCTCGCGCGGCCGCCCGAGCGCATCCAGCGCCTGCGCGAGGTAGGATGCCTGCAACCATCGGGAATCCACGGCTTCGAATCCAAGCGCCGCCCAGGCGCGACAAGCCTGTTCCGCCTCGGTGAACCGCTCTGCGTCGACCAAAATCGCACAGCGATGCATGGCGATGCTCCTCGCGAGCCATTGGTCATCGTCGAGATGACGGTTCGCTTCAAAGATCGCATTCAGACAAGCGAGCGCATCATCATGTCGCCCCTGTGACTCCAAGGTTACGATTTCCATGAGACGATCTTCGAGCGCGTCCCGAGCCGTCAGCCTCCTCAGGCAGACTGAACAAGCCACCTCATCAATCCCCGCGTGAACGTATGGCGCGGTCGCCTCTTTTTCGCGACAGTAGAAACAGACCTTTGGCAGTGAATGCGTCATGAGTCGCTTTCCGTGAACCATGGTCGTCATGATCTTACGGTCGAGGACACTTGTCTTCGGGCCAATATCCTTCGTTTTTGCAATGTCGAAAGCATGCCCCGCAATCCTTTTCGGGGCCGAAGTCCGGATTTGGGTGGTTCTTGTTTCCCAGACATTCGTGCAGCAACGGCATGCACATTCTCTCCCGCTTCGCCCCCTTCGCAAACGCCTCCGCCGCCCCCGCCGCGACCGTCGCCGTGACCGTGACGCCGACGGCGATCGCGAAGGCTTCGATGATGACCTCGGTGAAGACGATCGTGACGACCACGATGGTCACGACCTCCCCGATCGGCCCCCGCTCCGGCATCACCTGCCCGTTCGCCGACGCGGACCTACGCAACATGCCCCGCGCGAGGACATCCTCGGGCAGCGTCATGCCTCGCAGGGCGATCCGCATGCAACCCCCGACGTCCGCATTGGGCTGGCCCGTCGTCTCGACCTCCACGACACGACCTTCCTGGTCGACCTTATCGAGGCGTCGAGCGTGTAGTACCCGGGCTCGAGGGTGCCGCTGAGCTCATCCACACATGCCCTGAGGCGCTCTGCGGTGGCTTCAGGCACGCGCGGCCGGTCATCGGGCGCCGGAGGGCGGTAGATCCTCGCCGACGAGCAGCCAAGCGGCAGGAGCGTGAGCGTCAGGCAACCGAGAAGGCCGAGGGCGAGGAGGGGCCGCCGACGCGGACGTCTCATGTCCTGGAGGGCACCACGGCCATGGAACTCCGGTCAAGCCGGGGAGATCAGCCCGTCCTCTGACCATGCGGAGGGTGACTTCCGGCGCCTCGACGAGCGCGGATAAGGTCCGTCGCGCCGATTAAGGCCGAGTAAGGCGACGACACGCGCAAGCCATCCTAGCTTTGGGGTGTGTCGACGGCGGGCGCGTCGCTCGCCTAGCACCGCACCCCTGGCCACCGCGAGGTCCCATGCACTTTCGTCCTTCTTACCTCCTTGCCTTTTCCTTCCTTGCCGCCGGCTGCCAGGACGCAGCCGCCGTTTGTGAGGAAGGGAGCGTCGAACGCAATGGTACGTGCGTCGCAGCCCCCGCCGCCGCCGTCCAGCGGGTGCGGCTGACGCACCTCGATGTCGCCTACGATCTGTCGAAGCCGGTATACGTCAACAACCGGGTCCCCATCACCTTCGGTATCACCGCGAACAGCGACGACCCCGCGAATTCGGCCCCCCAGGACGTCGCCGTCACCTTTTCGTTCGTCGAGGCCCATCCCACCGACCCGGAAAATCCCCTCGCGTGCAGCTCGAGCGCCATCAACGTCGAGGTGACCGGCGACGGGACCGAGCGGATCGTCGAGGCCTACATCTGGCCCACCACGCAGTGCGCCGAGCTCGCCGCGAAAAACGCCGAGGTGAACCTCCAGGTCGATTTCAATGGCGGCGCGGAGCTCGCAGCCGAGATCGGGTCGAACCTCGACGCCCCGAGCGTCGTCTTCTCGGACGCGCGCCGCGGCGACGCGCCGAACCAGCTCTGTCACGCTTCGCTCGACGCGGCGGACCCCAAGCCCGGCTGTGTGTATCCGATCCGCCTCCAGCCGACCCCCACCGGCGCCGAAGGGACGCTCATCGACGTCCGCTACGCGCTCAGCTCGAGCTCCTCGGTGGCCGTCCTGTCGAGGCAACCCACCGAGGACATCGGCCCGGACGGCCCCCCCGACGTCGACCCCGCGATCATCGTCCAGTCGCGCTTCGTCATCAACGGTCGGGACCCGTACATCTCCGCCGTCGATCCTTCGCAGATCCCGCCATCGCTCATCGAGGCCGTCCCCTCCATCGAGGAGGACCTGAAATTCGGGCTCGACGATGCGGCGCTGGCCGCCCTCAGCGCGCCGCCCGGCAAGGCGACCGTGTCCTACACCATTGAATCGGCGGCCGACGGCATGACGCAACTGCCCCTCACCATCCGGGATCCCGCGAATCCGAAGAGCAGGGTCCCCGAGGTCGTCGTCGATCGGATCGTGCCGGGCACGGCCAACGACGCGGTGCACGAGCTCTACCTCGAAGGGGCCGCCCTCGAAGCGGTGTCGCCCGGAGGCGTTTGGGCGAACCAGAGCGATTTCGTCATTCGCGGCTGCTTCACCGGGGCATTCGCCCAGGGGGGCAACGAAGGCGACGGCAACCTCGACGATTGCCGCGAGCTCGAGGTCGTGCTCGTGCGCGAGGCGTCGTCCTCTTCGGCCGCCTCGTCTCGGAGCTTCGACAAGGAGTTCGAGCGCAAGCTCGGCAATGATCGCATCGCGATCGAGAGCAGGATGTCGACCCAGAACCGCCTCGACCTGAGCGGCGCGTTCAGCCGGACCGAGGGGGAGGTCGCGCTGAAGGGCAAGCTCGGCAAGAGCTTCGACCTGACGATGGCGCGCGCCTTCGCCGACGCGAACCTCGCCGTCGACCCCACGAAGACCTCGTACGAGGTGGGCGTCGACGCCTTCGGAGAGCGCATCTTCGGCGTGTCGGAGCAAGCGGCGAGCATCGTCCAGACCGAGGACTTCAGCGCCGCGAAGTCGTTCACGATCGGCAGCCTCGGCTTCGGCTTCGGCCCCGTGACCGTCGGCTTCAAGATCGGCGTCGGCGGCTCCATCGGCGTCGCGCTCGAAGACACCCTGGAGGTGCTCTCGGACTCCGCCGCTTGTCAGGAGCTCTTGAAGTCGGCCGAGCCGATCACCGCGTGCGGCCGGATGACGCGCATCACCTCGCCGAACTTCGGGCTGACGGGCACCGTGGAGGGCGGCGTCGACCTGAAGATCGTGAAAGCGGCGGTGGTCGCCGATCTGCGCTTCATCACCACGAGCTTCCCGCTCGACACGACGCTCGGCTTCGGGCTCACCGGCGAGGAGAAGCTGCTCGTCCGCGGCGATGTGACCTGGGATATGTCGTTCACGCCGCTCGAAGGCGACGTCTCCATCGTCGGAAAGGTCGGCATCCGTCGCTTCGCCAAGAGCCTGAAGGTGCACCTCTTCAGCTTCTCCTCCCCCAGCTTCGAGACGCGGCTCCTGAGCGCATCGATGGGCACGCCCGAGGAGCTCCAGTGAGCGCCATGGCGAAGATCGAACGCAAAAAGACGGCGGCCGTCGCGGCGACGCTCGCCGCCGTTTCGATCCTCGGGATCACGTTCGGCCTGCGGCGAGAGGCGGCTTCGGGCGCGCCTGCCAAAGAGACGGAGGCCGCGCGCGCGGCCTCGGTCGCCCCGCAGTGTCGGCTTTCGCCCGGCGAGACGGCGGCGTTCACGCTCGCGTCCACGGTCCGCGACGTGCGCGGCGACGAAGAGGACCACTTCCGCGCGACGCTGAGCGTGGAGGCCGTCGAGCAGCTCTCGGCGACGCGTTATCGGCTCCGCGCCGCCCTCGGCGACGTCTCTCACTCCCAGGAGCTGACGCTGCCGGAGGAGCGCGTGAAGGGATCCCTCACGGATACCTTCTTCGTCGACATGGACGCCTCGTGTCGTTTCGTCGGCTTCGGCTTCGCGCGTGACTGGGACGCTCGCCGCCGGCAGTTCGTGCAAGCGTTGCTGCTGACCCACGAGTTCGAGCTGCCCGTGACGCTCGGAACGCGGCGCTGGAGCGCGTCTCAGTCGGATGGGATGGGCCCCTTCGAGGCGAACTACGAGGACGTGTCCGAGGCGACGGGCGCGGCGCTGCGCATGAAGCGGCGCAAGGCCACGTACGATGGGAAAGCGCACGCCGACGCCCTGGGCCTGTCGGTCGTGGTGGTCGCCTCGGAGGCCACCGCGAGCTTCGACCTCGACCATCCGCAGTGGCTCGCGTCGACATCCGGCCTCGAACACGTCCAGATCCTCGTGCATGGCCAGGTGCAGGCGGACCTGCTCCAGCGCTTCCGCATGAGGCGCGACGACGCGCGCTTCGTCGCGGTGCGCGCCCTCGCGCCGGGCGACGCCGACTTCCGCGACGCCTTCGCCCTGGAGGTCGCACGCGGCCCGCACGTCGATGACCGGATGGCGAAGCTGTCCTACGAGGAGGCGCTCCAGGCGTTCCTCGCGCACTTCCGCGGGCCCGGGGACCCGAGCTACGCGGCCGCGCGTGAGCTCGCGGCATGGCTCGCGGCGCACCCCGAGGGAGCGCAACGCCTGGTCGCCGCGCTGCGGGCGGGCGACATCCACGACGCGGCCCGGCCCGCGCTGTTCCTCGGGCTCGAACTCTCGGGCACCGAGGCCGCGCGGGGAGCCCTCTCGGACGTGCTCGTGGACAGGCGCCTGCGCGCCGTCGACCGCGCCCGGGCCGCGTCCGCTCTGTCCGGCCTCGGCGCGCCCACGCGGGATACGGCCGAGCTGCTCCTCGCGCAGGCGCAGGACGACCGCGACGACATGGTCGCGAATGTCAGCTTGCTCGGCCTCGGCGGCATGGCCCGGCGGAGCGGCGACGACGACGAGCTCAAGTCGTACCTCCACGCCTCGCTCGACCAGGAGCTCTCGGCCGCCGCGGACGAGGGCAAGGCGCGGCTCGTCCTCGACGCCATGGGCAACAGCGGCGATCCGGCCTTCGCCGACGAGCTCGACGCGCAGCTCGGCGCGGAGAGCGCATCGACGCGGCAGCACGCGGCCGAAGCGCTGGGACGCCTGGATCCCGTCGAGGCCGGGCCGCGCCTCCTGGATCGTCTCCGCGAGGAGACGGATCCCGCCGTCCGCACTACCATCGTGCGGGCCTTGCGCGGGTCGCCCACGGCCGACGCGGTCGTGCTGATGGCGGACAAGCTCGCGGCGAGCACGTCGATCCCGGAGCGTGCCGCGATCATCACGTGGCTCGGCGCCGCCTCACGTACACGACCCGAGGCACGCGGCCACCTCGTGGCGCAGTTCCACCGGGAGACGAGCGCTCGGCTGATGCAGCTCATCGGCACCTTCGTGCCCGCGGCGGCGCTGCGATGAGCCCATGCGCAGCGTTCGCCGGTGTCGCGCTGGCGGCGCTGCTCGCCGGTTGCTCCTCGCACGCGCCGGAAGCTCCCGACGCCGTCGTGTCGGCCTGGGTCGAGGCCTTCACGACGGCGTTCCAGAGCGACGGCGAGACCGAGGACGTCGTGATCCCCGCGCAGGCGCCCTGCGCGGGGATCGCGCTGCGGGCCACCACGGCCCCCGACGTGTGCTTCCAGCTCAGCTCGGCCGTCGACGGCGAAGGGCGCGTGGGGGTCGACGGGCTCCGCGCGGGTGCATTCTGCCGCGATTGCGAGCTGCGGGCGTCGGTCGCCGCCACCGCCGGCGTCTTCCTCCTTCCGGCCGAGGCGGGACGTTTCGAGCCGGAGACCGGCCTCTCGCTCCGCTTCGCGCGGGTCGACTGCGTGACCCTGACCCCGCTCGCGGCGCCGGACGACCGCCCGACGCTGCGGGTCGCGGCGCAGCGCATCGAGGCGATACCGGATCAGGCGACGATCGACCTGCGCTTCCTCGTCACGAAGAGCTCGATCCTGTCCGGCGACGAGGACCGCCAGGAGGCGCTGATCGCACACCTCGGGCAGGAGCTCGCCTCGGGCGGCCTCCTCCCGCGGCTCGTCGAGGTCCACGCGCTCGACGTGCTGCCCGCGGACGTCCGCTTTCACGCCGGGGACCCCGCGGCCCTGTCGGCGTTGATCGCAGACGCCCCGCCGAGGGCGGAGACGACCGTTGATGTCGTCTTCGGCGGGTGCCTCCTCTACGACGACCCGATCTTCGGCCCGCCCAGCGCCGTCCACGGATACACGCCGAGGATTCCGGGCGGCGCCGGCCCCGCCGACGCCGTCTTCATGCCCGGCCTCGATTGTTTTGCGGGCGGGTCGGGCCCCCTCGACGTCCCCGTCCGCGCGCAGGCGCATTTCCTCGCGCACGAGCTCGGCCACTACCTCGGCCTCTATCACGCGGTCGAAGAGGACGGCCTCACCGACCTGCTCGACGACACCGGCCCGGACAACGTCATGCATTCCCATCCAGCGCAGGCCACGGCGGTCGGATTCAGCCCATCGCAAGGCCGCTCGATGCGGATGCACCCCACCGCGCGCCCGCGCTGACGGGACCCGGGGCGCTGCCCCGGACCCCGCCCGGGGGCTGTCCGCCCCCGGGACCCCGGACCAGGCATGGCCTGGACCGAGGGTGGAAAACCTGCGCGATGCGCAGGTTTTCCAGCGGGCCCGTTGGCAAGACCCAAGACCAGGGACGGCGTCGCCGGGGAACCGTCAGCGCCGACCGTGTGGGTGGGCAATGCCGTTGCCAGCTTCACCACGGGCCTGCTTGATGAATCGCGCATCGCGCGATTCATCAACCCTGGGTCCAGCCCCTGGCTGGTCCGGGGTGCAGGGGGCGGACAGCCCCCTGCTGGGGCCTGGGGCGAAGCCCCTCCGCCGGGCATTACGGCGTCGAGTCGACTGCGGCATCCTCTTTCGCGCTCCCGCGGAGCAGATGAATGCGCCTGTATTGCTTCGAGGTCGCTCCGAGCGCGTCCCGCACGACGCGTTTGTAGGCGAGCAACTTCTCGTACGCGAGGCCGCACGCCTCTTGCCGGAACGCGCGGGCTTTGGCGAGCGCCATTTCGGCCGCGACCGCCTCATCGTGCTCCTTCACCATCTCCTGCGTGAGCGCCCCGAAGGGCCCCGCGAGGAGCTCGTCTGCCCACACATTCCCTGCATATTGGCGAGCATGTCGAAGAGGCGCATGGCGGCGTTGACCTTGTCGGTGTCCGTATTCTGGGCCTTCAGCGTATCCGGCAACACGGTGTGGGGGGCGAAGGCGAGGAGCACGGATCTGGCGACCTTGTAATGACCGTCGAGGGCATCGAGCGCCATGCCGCGCTCGTCTCGCTTCCCGGCGCGCACGGACTCGGCCGCGAGCAGGTCGACGTGGGCCTTGCGAAATGCCTTCGCGGGCGATTGGAGGACGTTCTCGTACACGGTCACCACGCTGGGGTGCATCGCCGGTTCGGCGGCGATCTCGGCGGCGCGGGTGAGAAGGCGGTACAAGACCTCGTATTCGATGTGTTTCATGGGGATCCTCCGGGATGGGGACTTGGTTCTTTTCACGGCCGGCGCGGAGCGCGACGAGGAGACGCGCCTCCTCGTTCGCTCGCGCGAGCAGCGCCATCATCGGCGCGTGCGTCTTTCGACGAGGACGTCGCCTGGAACTTCTCTTCCCGCGGGATGGAAACGTGCCCGCCTCGTTCGCCGTCGATCCCCCGCGTTTTTCTTGCCGCCCGTGATTCGCCTGACCGTACCGACCGGGCTTGGGGGTCGATGGACCGGGCTTGGGGGTCGATGGACCGGGCTTGGGGGTCGACCGACCGGCTGCCTGCCGCATTGCCCGACGGGCTGTTCGCGTGGCTTCGTTCGGAGACCAGTGCACGAACGTCTCCCCGCCGGGGCGAGCGCTCCGGAGCAAGGCCATCACGGAACTCGCCTACATCCCCGTCCTCTGCCTCGCGACGGGCGGGGAGCGTCACCGATCCGAGCCGACGCCTCACGGGTCGCTGCCCGGCGTCGCGCCGTCGAAGCGCTGCACCTCGAGGTTGGGATCCAGGGCGTAGCCGTCGTCCTGGCTCCGCAGGAAGTCCCGCAACCCGCGACGCCGCAGCTTGGAGACCGCCACATAAATGCGGTTGGCCGCGGCGTCGACTTGAATGCGCTCGCCCGGCCAGACCGCCCGCTGGATCTCCTCCAGGGAGAGCCCCACGCCGGGCCGCGCGCCGCGCTGCTCGACCAGCGCGAACAGGAGGCGGCGCAGGACGGGATGCTGGTGCAGATCCTCCCAGTCTCCCCCAGGAGGCCGATAGCGGCCCGCGTTGGGCGCGATCACCAGCGCGTCGGCGGACAGCTCCTCGGCGGCCTCGGCGGACAGGCGACCCAGCGCGGCGCTCAGGATCCGGAGGCCGATACGCACGTCGTCCGAGAGCTCGGCCGGCGACGGACCTCCCGTCGCCGATGCGCGATGCGCGCGCTCCATTCGCTGCCTCACGTGCTGGAGGAGCGCCCTTCCGCCTTGCGGATCTCGCGCCTCCTGCGCCTCGGCGGCGGAGAGCTCCGCCGCGCCCCAGGCCAGATCCACGAACGCGGCTGCGAGCGCGTCTCCACCGCTCGTGACCGCGAGCTCCGCCTCCGCGAGGAGCCTACGGGACGCGGTGCTGTCCCCGAGCGCCGCGAGCACCATCGCCAGCCTGCCACGGGCCAGCGTTTCGGAGCGGACGTCCCCGGTGGTGCGGAGCGCCAGAAGGGCGCGTTCATGATAGCTCCGCGCGGACGCGAGCTGGCTGCGCTCGTGCTGCAACGTACCCAGGTTGCCGAGGGCAATCGCCTCCAGGCGCCGATCGCCGGCCCGCTCGAGGAGGCGCAGGCCGACCTCGTAATGCGCGAGCGCGGTGCTCAGGTCGCCCTGCTCCTGCTCCAGCACGCCCACGTTGACCTGCACGATGCCCTGGAGCCGCACCACGCCCGCGTCGCCGAGCACGCGGAGCGCGTCCTGGTAGCGCTCCCTGGCGGCCTCGTACTGGCGGAGGTCGTGCAGCAGGGCCCCGAGGTTGGCCAGCAGCCGGCCCTCCGCGCGCCGGTCCCTCTGGCCGGCCAGGAGCGACATGGCGAGGTCATAACAGGCGCGCGCCTGGGAGAGCTCCCGCTGCTCGTGGTGGAGCACGCCCAGGTCCGTGACGATCGCGGCCTGGATGGCGGACAGGCCGGAGGCCTTCGCCAGCTCGATTCCCTGATCGAACCGGGCGCGCGCCTCGTCCGTGCGACCTCGCACCTGCGCGGCGCGGCCCCGGGCCGCGAGCAGCGGCGCGGAGAGCCCCGGGGGGATGTCGGGCGCGATGTGCAGCGTCCGCTCCAGCAGCTCGAGCAAGAGGTCCGCCGGCCCCCGGCGGGCCAGCGCCGGTTCGATCGCGAGCAGCGCCCGGACGGCGCGTTCGGGCGCGAGGCCCGCGGTTGGCCTGCGCTCTCGGCTCGGCACCTGTTCCAGCCGGTCGAGCTCGCGTTTCAGCGCCGCCACCACGTTGTCTCGCAGCTCGGCCTCCAGGGGGTCGTCCGGGCTCTGCTCGTGCCTTTCGCTGGCCAGGCCGAGGAAGTGCTCCGTGTGGCGCGCCTCCGCGCGGAGCCCAGGGTCGACCTCCGCGGCGTGCTCGTCCGCAAGCTCGCGCACGCACTCGAAGAGGCCGAGCTTCCCCGAGCCGAGCACCCGGAGCAGCGACTTCTCCCGCAGGGAATCGAGCCGCCCGAGAACGTCCTTGGCGCTCAGCACCGCCTCCGCCGAGGACAGCGAGAAGGCCCCTGGAAAAAGCGCGCACTCGACCAGCGCGCGCTGGTCCTCCTCCGTCAGGAGGTCCCAGGACCATTCGAGCGCCGCGCGGAGCGTGGCCTGGCGCGGCTCGGCGTCTCGGAACCCGCCGGCCAGGACGTCGAGCCGCTTGCCCAGCCGGGAGATCAACCCCTCCACGCCGAGCAGGGGCAGCCGCACGGCGGCAAGCTCGATGGCCAGCGGGATTCCTTCGAGCTTCTGGACCAGCTCCGCGATGCGGGGGGCGTTCTCGTCGGTCAGCTCGAAGGAGTCGTCCTCGGCCTGCGCCTTGAGCAGGAAGAGCTTCCCTGCCTCGGACGCGGCGAGCTCGGCGTCCGCGGGCAGGCTGAGCGGGCCGAGCTCCAGGATCCCCTCGCCGCGGAGCCGGAGCCGCTCGCGGGAGCACACGAGGAGCCGGACCTCCGGCGCCTCCACGAGCCACCGGCCTACGGTCTCGACGGCGAGCGAAGCGATCCGCTCGAAGTTGTCGAGCACGAGGAGGAGCGGTCCTCGCGCGGCCAGCGCGCGCCCGAGCCGGATGGAGGCCTGGTCGGATTCGCGCCCGTCGGACAAGATGACATCGAGCGCCCTCGCGACCGTCTCGCACACCGTCCCCAGGCTGCGCGCGCTGGAGAGATCGACGAACAAGGACTCGCCGGCCTCGCGGCACGCATACTCGACCGCCAGGCGCGTCTTGCCGATGCCGGCCGGCCCCCACAACGTGACCAGGCGCTTCGAGCCAACCAGCGCGCGGATGCGCTCGAGGTCGGCGTCACGCCCGACGAACGGGGTGAGCAGCTCCGGCCGGGGAATGTCGAATCCGCGAAAGGTTGCGCTCGGCGGTCCCACGGCTGCGCTCCGCTCACGGAGGTCCATGGGGCCGCGTCCGAGCGCTCACGGGGCGGCGCGGTAAGCGCCGATCCGGCGAACCTCGAAGGACTGCTCGCCGGTGGGCGTCTGCGCGACCACGGGCAGGAGCGTGTTCCGGAAGTCGACGGGCTCCACCGGGGTGACCTGCGCGAAGACCTCGGTCGGGCCGTCGAGCGGGTCTCCGCTCATCGACGCGGTCCGGTCACACCAGGTGCCGAAGATGCCCGGCTCGGCCCCGCCGTCGTCCATCATCACCACGCCCCAGCGGCAACTGGCGTCGGCCGGTGATTCGTACAGGGCCGAGCGACTCCCGGCTCCCGCTTGCGCGGCCAGGGTCGCGTGCACGGCGCCGTCCTGCGCGGTGAGGGTGACGTCCGTCGTCTCGCCCTTTCGCGTCAGGTCGAGCCGAAGGCCCCCGGCTTCGAGCGATGCGGAGCCCGACGAGAGCGCGCCGACGAACCAGCGGGAATGGGTCGCGAAGGTCGCGGCGCCCCCGCAAACGTAAGCCTCGACGATGCCACGATCCGACACGGCCAGGCCCACGACGGCGTCCGCGGTCTCCAGTCGGCCGGTGAATATGGAGAACTGCGCCGCGCTGGCCGCTTCGGGATCTTCCGCCCCGCCGCAGGCGACGAGGCACAGGGCCAACGGGAGGAGGACCTTCCGATGCGTTCCCAAGGCAAGGACCACGGCCGACAAGTAGCACCATCACGCCCGGCAGCCAAGCGGCGGAGCGGGACGCGGGCGCATTCCTTCCCTCCCGGCCGGCGCGAAGGCATTTCCCTGCATCCCTGGCGGCTTGCGGCGGGCCCCGGCCTCGGGCAACCTCACGGTATGGCCGATGCGGCGCGGAAACGTGCGACGTACGAGGACCTCTTGGCGCTCCCGCCGAACGTGAAGGGGGAGATCCTGGATGGGGTGCTGTACACGCAGCCGAAGCCGCGGTTTCGGCATGTTCACGGGGCGGCGAGCATGCAGGAACAGCTCGGTCCGCCTTTCCGCCGTGGCATCGGCGGTCCCGGTGGCTGGTGGATCGCCACCGAGCCCGGCATTGAGCTGCCCGACTCGCCCGAGGTCTCTCCGGATCTGGCCGGCTGGCGTCGCGAGCGGATGCCCGATCCACCGGGCGACGATCCCATCACCGTCGTGCCCGACTGGGTCTGCGAGATCTTCTCCCCGAGCACGCGTGGCTACGATCAGCGCGTCAAGCAACCGTTTTACGCGAAATACGGCGTTCGATGGTTGTGGTTCATCGATCCCGAAGCGCATGTGCTCCTGGCATATCGCCTGGAAAACGGCCGCTGGGCGAGCATCGGTACGTGGGGGAATGACGACCGCGCGCGGATCGAGCCGTTCGATGCGATCGAGCTCGACCTGTCCGATCTCTGGTTGCCCGTGAAGGGCTGACGTGGACGACCTGCGGCCGAACGAGCGACGCGAGGTCCTGGACGGCGTGGTGTATACCCAGCCGCATCCGTGGCCGGCGTACATGCGGACCGCGACGGTCCTCGGTGGGCACCTGAGCTGCCCCTTCGACAGCGGGTGGCGTGGCCCGGGAGGCTGGTGGATCCTCGTCGGCCCTGGCATCGAGCTGCCCGATTCACCGGAGGTCGTGCCGGATCTCGCCGGATGGCGCCGTGAGCGATTGCCCCGTCTGCCGGAGGAGGACCTCACGGTCACCCCCGACTGGGTCTGCGAGATCCTCACGCCGAACACCCGAAACTACGATCAGCGCATCAAGAAGCCGTTTTACGCGAAACACGGCATCACGTGGCTCTGGCTCGTCGACCCCGAGGCCCACGTGCTCACGGCCCATCGCCTACGGAACGGTCGCTGGCACGAGCTCGGCGCGTGGGGCGACGACGAATGCCCGTGCATCGAGCCGTTCGACGCGATCGAGCTCCCGCTCTCCGACCTCTGGCTCCCCTCGGAGGACTGACCCTCACCCCTCCTTCGCCGGCTCCGCCCCCTCGATCTCCGCCCCCTCCTCCTCCCCGCGAATCTTCCGCTGCGTCGGCCGCACCTTCTCCGCCAGATCCCGATACCCGGCCAGCCGGTACAGCCCCTCCAGCGTCGACGCCGTCCCCTGATACGCATCCGACCACGCCGCTGCCGCCCGGTCCCGCGCCGCGAGCGCCGTCTCCAGCTCGCGCGCCTCGCGGTGATCGTCCCCCACCGCCGCTTCGAGCTGGCTCGATTGCTTGTTCACCGATTGCAATGCCACCGCCGTGTCGAACGTCGAGCCGAGCGGCGAGACCACGACCGCCGGTTGCTCGCCGAGCAAGCGCGCCACGGTCTTCGTGTACTGGAGAAGCTTGGCCGGCACGCGCGGCGATTCCGTCGAGAGGCCATACGTCGCGAGCGCCGCGGCCCCCATGTGGTCCTCGATCGTCCGGCGCAAGAGGCCGAGCAGCATCGCGAGCGCCGCCGCCGCCGCGTCGCGGGAGGCGCGCACCGGGATGTCGTCCGCTCGCTCGGCGGCAAGATCCTCCTCCGCTTTGCCGAGCTCCGCCGCGGCCCGCGAAAGGCCGTCCGCGAGCGCTTCGAAGATCGCGAGGTACGATGACTTCGTCGCTTTCGTGTGGGGCCCCTGGACCTCTTGCGACCGCGCCGCGAGGATCTCCGCGACCGCGGCCCCATGCGTGCGGGCCGAGGCGACGACCTTGTCGCTGACGCGGATCTGATTCTGCACCTGTTCGCTGACCTTCGACATGCGCACCTCCCTCCGAGCGGCCGCGAGGGTAATCGGGAGCGAACGAGCCCGGCAAGCCAGGAAACACCGCGCCGCTTGACATTCGCGCGACTTTGCCGTCCCGCTCGGAGGCGACCCCCGTGGACCGCTCTTCCCTCGCAAACCTCTCCGCGCTCGTCCGCCTCCTCGACGAGGACGCCGCGGTTCGGTGCGACGCCGCCTCGACGCTCGACCCGCGCCCGCTTCCCGCTCGCTTCGCCCTCCGCCAGGCCATGCTCGGCGACGAGGACGCCGAGGTCCGCGCCGCAGCCGCGCAGAAGCTCGGCGAAGTGCGCAGCCGTCGTTTTGCGTCCGCCTTCGTCGAGGCACTCGAAGACCCGATGCCCTCCGTGCGCGACCGCGCCTATCGCGCGCTCGCCAGGCTCGAATCCCCCGATGTATTGCCCCACGCGGCCCGCGCCATTCGCAAGGAGCCCGTATGGTGGGTGCGTCGATCCGCGGTGCGCGCCGCAGCCGCGGCCGGAGGCAAGGACGCGCTGCCGCTGCTCGTCGCGTCCCTCGCAGACCCTTTTTGGCGCGTCCGCCACGCCGCCGTGCAGGCGCTCGTGGTGCTCGGCGAGGACGATTCCGAGGTGCGGGACGCCGTCGCCCAAGCCGCCGCGAACGATCCGACCGGGACCGTCTCCTCCGCCGCGCATTACCTCGGCGCTGCGTGGGCCGGCGCCGCCGAGACGCCCGCCGCGACCGCTTCGCCGCCCGTGTTCCTCTCCGAAGGCCTCGCCGACGAGGATCCCGCCGTCGTCACCGCGCGCCTGGAGAAGGTCGATCCCGCGGTCGTGCCCGCCGCCGCCCTCGTCGCCTGGCTCGGCGACCCCCACGCGGCCTTGCGCGCCCTCGCGCGGCGCCGGCTGCGCGAACGGAACGACCCCGACGCCTTCCTCCTCGCCCTGCGATGGCTCGACGAGCCCCGTGTTCCCCACGCCGCCGCCGAGGTGCGCGCCGTGCTCGATCGGCTCGGCAGCGGTGAGGATCTCCCGCTCGCGCGGCGTGTCCTCGCGGCGGATCCGCTGTCCCCCGGCGCGCTCGCCTGGGCCGCGGAGGTGCTCGCGGTGCGGGGGAGCGCGGAGGATCTGGAGCGGGTGCGCGCGCTGGCAAAGAGCGGCGCGCCGGAGCTGCGCGCGGCCGCGGTGACGGGGTTGCTTCGGGATCAGCGCTCGCTCCCGATCGTGCTCGGCGCGCTCGACGATCCGGACGAGGAGGTCCGCGCGGCCGCGCTCGCCGGCTGGGAATGGCGCCCCGGAGCGCCGCGGATCCTTGCGGCGTGGGCCGAGGCCCTCCTCGCGTCCGCCCCCCGCGCCGTCTCCGCGCGCGAACGCCGCGCCGTCGCCGAAGCCGCCGCCCTGCTCGGCGACGACCCCCTCCTCGCCCGCGCCGCGACCGACGTGGACCCCGCGACCCGCGCCGTCGCCCTCGCCGCCCGTGCTGCCTCGGGCGACCTCCCGCCCGCCGAATGCGCCCGCGCCCTCGCCGACGAGGACCCCTGGATTCGCGTGGCTGTCCTCGATCCGGACGCCGCGCTCGCCGCCGCCGTCAGCGACACCGACCCGTGGATCCGCCGCCAGGCGATGACCCTCGTGTTCCGCCATCGGGAAACCCTCGCGCCCGACGACGTCCGCGCCGCGGCCCTCGCCTCTGTGCTCGCGCCCGACCCGTTCCTCCGCGCCCGCGCCGCCGACCTCTTCGCCCCCGCGGACGACCCGCTCCACCCCGAAGCCCTCCGCGCCCTGCTCCGCCTCTCCCAGGACCGCACCCCGATGGTCCGCGCCGCCGCCGCGAGCGCCCTCGAAGGGGTCGTCGACCTGGAAGATCGGCTCCTCGGGCTCCTCGATCCATCAAAACCCGAGCCCGACGAGGCCGTGCGCACCTCGGCCTATACCTGGCTGCTCCGCGACGGCGACGATCGGGCCCTCGCGCGGCTCGTCGCGGCGCTCGCGCCCGGCGCCGAGGGGGCGCTCGTGAAGGCGCACCTCGAAGCCCTGACGCTCGTGCTCCCGGACGAGGCATTTTCCAAGCAGCCCTCCCTCGTCCAGCACCGCCCGGCGTCGCCCCCGCCCGCTGCGGAGCCGCCTCGCAAACGCGCGCCAATGCCCGCGCGGCCCGAAGGCGTTCTCCTCCGCCCCCTCGGGACGACCGGGCTTTTTGTATCACCGCTCGTGGTCTCGGGCGCGCACGGCCTCGTCGCGTCGAGTTTTGCCGATGCGCGTGATGCCGGGGTCAATGCCTTCTTCTGGGAGCCGCGTTATCACGAGCTCACGCGTTTCCTGCGGTCACGCCGGGCCGGACGGGATCGCCTCGTCCTCGTCGCCGGCACCTACCATTCTGGCCCCGACGCCCTCCGCGCCGACGTCGAGCGCACGCTCGCGCGCTTGCGTATCGACTGGATCGACGTCTTCCTCCTTTTTTGGGTCCGCTCCCCGGATCGCCTCGCCGACGACGATTACGACGCCCTCGCGCGCCTGCGCGACGAAGGCAAGCTGCGCGCATTCGGCTTCTCCACGCATGACCGCGCCGTGGCCGTCTCCGCGCTCCAGAAGCACCCCTGGCCCGTCGTGATGACCCGCCACAGCGCCGCCCACCCCGGCGCCGAGGCCCAGCTCCTCCCCGAGGCCCTCGCCCGCGGCACGGGCATCCTCACATTCACGGCCACCTCCTATGGCCGCCTGCTCCGCCCTGCTTCTTCGCTTGGGGCTTCGGATCGCCTTCGGCGTCCTGCGCCCCAAACCCCCAGTGACGACACCCCGGAGACAAAACCCCCGACCGCCCCCGATTGCTACCGATACTCGCTCACCCAGCCCGGCGTGAGCGCCACGCTCACGGCGCCGCGCAGCCACCGCGAGCTCCTCGAAAACCTCACCGTCCTCGCGCGCCCGACCTTGCCCGAGGATGCGCTCCCCGCGCTCCGCGCCCACGGCGAGCGCATTCGGGCCGAAACGCGACGCTTCGATGCCCTCGTCCGCCGCGCGCCGGGCGGCCCGCGCGACCGGCTGCGCGCCTTGCTCGAAGAAGACACCACGCGCCCTGACGAGGCCCTTCCGCCCGAGCCCAAGATGTGATGTCATCACCTGGCTCACGGGAGGCGCGAGCAGCCAGCTATCACCCCGCGATGTCACGTCGCGGCTGCGAACGACTCCCCATGGAGAATGAAGCGTCACGGGGACCGCCCCGCAGGGCTTTTCGTCCCCGTACGCCTCTGCCGAGCAGGTGGCGGTGCCTCCCGTGAGCAGCTCTTTCAGAGCTTCCCTGGCCCGGGAAAATATGTTCCCATGGGGACGGCTCCCGGGGACACGAGCAGCCAGCTATCATCCCGCGATGTCACGTCGCGGCTGCGACCTGTACCCCATGAAAGAATGATGCGTCACGAGACCGCCCTGCGGGGCGATACAGCTTTCAGCTGTAGGTCTTGTGTACGCCTCTGCCGAGCAAGTGGCGCGGTCTCCGGGAGCCTTTTCTTTCCGCGTCCAGGTCAGCCGCCCGCCGTCTCCGCGGGGCTCTCCTTGGTTCGCCGCGCCTCGGCGCGCCGCTTGCGCGCGTACGCGCTCGTCGCCTCGCGCACGATCTCCGGTCGATCGCAAGACCGGATGGCGGGCCGCGCGGCGGTTTGAGGAGATCGTCGATGTCGACGCGGCGACCGCGGCGGTGCTCGCACACGTGCCGGTTCGGGATCGTGCTGGACGACATCAGCCACGTGGACGACGCGGAGTTGTCACGCCGGGCGATGACGACGCTCGGCCGGTTGGTCCTGTACCTCCTCCGTTATTCACGCAGCCCGGAGGAGCTTTTCGCCGGGCTCGACCGGTGGGCAGAGGCACTCCAGCAGGTGCTGCGCGCGCCGAACGGCGATGCTGCGATCGCGGCCGTGATGATGTATCTTCGAAAGGTCGGCAAACGCGAGGAGGACGAGGTGGTCATGGCGGTGCGGAAAGTCGTGGGCGACAGCGTGTTCGATCAGATCTTCCACGCCGGCGAGCGACTCGAGCAGAAGGGGTTCGAATGGGGGATCGAACAGGGAATCGAACAGGGGATCGAGCGGGGCAAGCGCGAGGGCAAGCGCGAGGGCAAGCGCGAAGGCCGTCGCGACGTTCTCGCACGGCAGCTCATGCTCCGCTTCGGCGAGCTCCCCGCCTCCGCCCTGGAAACCCTCGACACGGCCTCGATCGAGGCGCTCGACCGCATGACGGACCGGATCCTGACCGCCTCCACGCTCGCCGAGGTCCTCGGCACCGAACCCCCCGCCGCGCCGAAGCCCGCCCGAAAGACCCCTGCACGCAGGGCCTCGCAACCCCGAAGCCGCAAACGCTGACCACGCCGCCCCTCGCCCCGTCCCCCTCCATTCCCCCTTAAAAATCTCCCCCCATCCCTGGTAGGATCCGCCGCCATGAGCCTTGTCGGCCTCCTCCTCGAGCTCAAACCTTTGCTCGCCGGTCCCGACGCGAACTTCGAGCGCGTCGCCGAGCTGCTCGAGCGAAACCAGAACCTCGCGGAGTACGAGGTCGCGCGGTTTTACGCGGGGCGCGCCTTCGTCGGGCCCGTGGGCAAGCTCCTGCGCAGCGAGGATCCGCGCGAGCGGCTCCGGGGGGTCCGCATCGTCCCGCTCATCTTCGCCCGGGGAAACGCCGCGCAGCACCTCCGCCGCATGGTCAAGGACGCCGACAACACCGTCGCGGGTGCCGCGCGCGCCGCCGTCAAGACGCTCGGCCTCGCCGATGTCGCGCCGCCCGATCGACGCGCCTCCGCGCCTCGGTTCGCGAGCCCCACCGCGCGCGGCGGCTGGAATCCCACGGGCTGGATCTTCGGGCTCTTTCGGTCCCAATATGTCTTCCGCCGCGGCGCGGCCGCGACCCGGACCCCGCCGACGTTCGATGTCCCCGCGCTCAAGAGCCGCGCCGACGTGGCCAAGCTCGTCGGCGTCAAGACCGGCGTCCTGCCCGCCCTCATGCGCCCCGGCACTGGCAAGGGGAGTGGATACGTCGAGTTCGAGATTCCCAAGCGCACCGGCGGCCTCCGGAAGATCTCCGCGCCCCGCGTCCGCCTGAAGGGCGTCCAGCGCGCCATCCTGCGCCAGATCCTCGCCAAGCTCCCCGTCCACCCCGCGGCCCATGGCTTCATCGAGGAGCGCTCCACCCTCACCAATGCGAGCCCCCACGTCGGCGCCGCCGTCGTCGTGCGTATCGACATCGAGGACTTCTTCCCCACGGTCCATTACCGCCGCGTCCTCGGCTTCTTCCTGCGCCATTACGACGAGCAGGTCGCCACCACGCTCGCCGGCCTCACGACCCACCGCGCCAAGCTGCCGGACGGCACCGTGGTTTGGCCGGGCGCATTGCCGCAGGGCGCGCCCACCTCGCCGGCGCTCGCGAACCTCGTTTGCCGTCGCCTCGACGCGCGCCTCGACGCCCTCGCCCGGAAGACCGGCGCGACGTATACCCGGTACGCCGACGACCTCACGTTCTCCTTCCGCGACCCGCCCGCGCGCCTCGGGCGTTTTCTCTGGTGGGTCAATGCGATCCTCCAGCAGGAGGGCTTCGCCGAGAACGTCAAGAAGCGCCGCATCATGCGCAAGGGCAATCGCCAGCGCGTGACGGGCCTCGTCGTCGACCAGAAGCCGTCCATCCCGCGCGAGGAGCGACGGCGCTTCAAGGCCATCCTGAGCAACTGCCGCCACCACGGCGTGGCCTCGCAGGCCCGCGGCAAACCCGACTTTCCGGCATGGCTCCGCGGATACGCGGCCTACGTGCGTATGATTCACCCCGAGCTCGGCGCGAAATGGCAGCGCGAGGTCGAGGAGATCCTGTCGAAGTGAACCGAGCGGAGAAGATCGTGTCGAACGCCGAAGAGCTGAACCCGTACGAAGCGCCCAAGGAGACGAAGACCACGAAGCGGCCCAAGAAAAAGAAGGCGTCCGAGGACGACCCGCCGCACGACCCGGCCATCGACGCGATCGTCTTTTCGCTCCAGAAGACGCGGCCCTGGATCTCCCTGTTCGGCACGCTGAGCTTCCTCGGCGCCGTCGGGCTCGTGGTCTTCGGCCTCTACACGATGACCTCGACCTCGACGTCGCGGGCGATCGGCGAATTCGGGGCCGTCGCCTTCATTGTGTACCTCATCCTCGCGATCCTCTACGCCGTCATTGGCACGCGCCTCTTCCGATATCGCGACGGTATCAATCAGGTCATCGCCAGCGACGGGCGCCTCGACTTCATCGCGACCGCGATCGAGCGCCAGCGCGAGTTCTGGGCGTTCGTCGGCGTCATGACCGTCGTGCTGCTCAGCCTGTACGCTCTCATCATCCTCGGTGCGATCATGTTCGCGCTCGGTCGCTGATACGCCGCACCTCGATGGCCATCCACGAATACCCTCCGTCCCACGCCGCCCGCGTCCGGCCACTCTGGGATCTCGATCCCGCCATCACCTTCCTCAACCACGGCTCCTTCGGCGCTTGCCCCCTTCGCGTCCGCGAGGCGCAGGATCGATTGCGCGCGCAGATGGAGCGCGAGCCCGTTCGTTTTTTCGTCCGCGAGCTCGAGCCGCTCCTCGATGCCGCCCTGGAGGCCCTCGCGGACTTCGTCGGCGCGGGCGCCGCGGACCTCGCGTTCGTCCCCAACGCGACGGCCGGCGTCAATACGGTGCTCCGCTCGCTCGACCTCCGCCCCGGCGACGAGCTCGTCACGACGAATCACGAATACAACGCCTGCCGCAATGCCCTCGAACACGCGGCCGCCCGCGCCGGCGCCCGCGTCGTCGTCGCCACCGTTCCTTTCCCCCTCGATTCCCCCGACGACGTCGTCCGGGCCGTCCTCGATTGCACGGGGCCGCGCACCCGCCTCGCCCTCGTCGACCACGTCACGAGCCAGACCGGCCTCGTCTTCCCCGTGGAACGTATCGTCCCCGAGCTCGCCCGCCGTGGCGTCGATACGCTCGTCGACGGCGCGCACGCCCCCGGCATGGTCCCGCTCGACCTCCGCGCGCTCGGCGCCGCTTATTACACGGGCAATTGCCACAAATGGATGTGTGCCCCCAAGGGAACGGCGTTCCTCCACGTACGCCCTGACAAACAGGCGCAGATCCGGCCGCTCTCGATCAGCCACGGCGCGAACAGCCCTCGGACGGACCTCTCGCGTTTCCGGCTCGAATTCGACTGGACCGGCACGCACGACCCCACGCCGTACCTCGTCCTCCCCGAGGCGATTCGTTTCCTTTCGTCCCTCCTTCCTGGCGGCGTGCCTGCGCTCGCCGAGCACAACCGGCGGACGGCCCTGGCCGCGCGGGAACGCTTGTGCGACGCCCTCGGCACGCCCGCGCCCGCGCCCGCATCGATGATCGGCTCGCTCGCGACCGTCCGGCTTCCGGAGGCGGCGGGCGACGCGCCTGCGCCCCCGCTTTTCCTCGACCCTTTGCAGGAGGCGCTTTTTTCGCGCCACGGAATCGAGGTCCCCATCATCCCTTTTCCGCCCCCGCGGGGCCGCGTCCTCAGGATCTCGGCGCAAATCTACAACGACCCCGAAGATTACGCGCGCCTCGTAGACGCGCTCCGGGCCGAAGGGGTATCTTGAGCACCTCTCGAATCCTTAGGAGGTGCCCATGAAATTCAAGAGTGATTCCCCGAACCAGAAGCCCCTCGCGACGCTGGCCCCTGGCATTCGCCGCCGCGACTTTCTCAATGGTCTGCTCGTCGGCGCCTCCGGGATCCTCCTCGGCGGCCTCGGCACCGGGTGCAGCGACGAAGGGGGAACGGGCACCCCGCCTCCGGGGCCGCAGTACAAGGGCGACGTCTTCACGATCTGCCACGAGGTCCGCGACGGCAAGGCGTTCGAATTGCCGGCCGCCTCGGGTGACCCTTACGATTGCGTGATCATCGGCGGTGGTATCAGCGGCCTCGTCGCAGCGCGCAAATTGCAGAAGAGCGGCGTCACGAACCTCCTGCTCCTCGAAAAAGAGGATCCCGTCGGCGGCGTCGCCAAGAAGGGCGGCGATCCGGAGCGCACCCACGGCCAGGCCGCCGCATACACCGTCTTTCCGTACAACGACAACCTCAACGAGACGTACGAGGACCTCGGCGTCATCACGGGCTACGACATGGACGGGGGGCCCATCGTCGACGAGAAATACATCATCAAGGGCCCGGCGAACGGCGATTGGTTCAACGGCAAATGGTACGAGGACGCCTGGGAGGAGGGCATGGCCGCCCTGCCTTATCCGCCGAATGTCATCGCCGACCTCGAGGCCTTCCGCCAGGACATGATCGACTGGTACGCCTACGAGGGCCAGGACCAGAAATTCGGATTCGATACGCCGACGGACAACTCCACCACGGATCCCGAGGTCCGCGGCCTCGACAACCTCACGCTCTCCGAATACGTCGCCTCGAAGGGCTGGGCCCCGGAGGTCAGTGAGTTTTTTGACCCGTACGTCCGCTCCGCGCTCGGCACGACCCACGACAAGGTCTCCGCCTGGGCGGCGATCGGCTTTCTCGGCTCGGAATTCGGCCCCGTCCTCTCCCAGCCCGGCGGCAACGCGTACCTCGCGCTCATGCTCGCCGAGAAGATCGGCGCCGATCGCATCAAGACCGGCGCGTTCGTCCTCCGCGTGAAGAACGAGGACGACGAGGTGCACGTCTCCTACATGATCGACGGCGTGATCACCACGATCCGCGCCAAGACCGCGATTTATGCGGCGAACCGATACATCGCCAAGCACGTCGTGCCCGAGCTCGGCGCGGCGGGGCGTGACGAGGCGAAGGACTATCGGTACACGCCCTACATCGTCGCGGCCGTGTACGTGAACAAGACGCCGCCGAACCTCGGCTTCGACAACTGGGTCCACGGCGATTTCTTCTTTACGGACTTCATCGTGGCCGACTGGACGAGCCACGCCGACCCCGCCGCGGCGCCGCTCGACCGGCCGAACGTGCTCTCCTGTTATTGCCCTCTCTTTGGGCCCACGGCGCGCGTCGAGCTGCAAACGAAGCCGTTCGAGGAGTACGAGGAGCGTATCCTCGCGGACCTGGAAAAGGTCGTACCCGGCGTGCGCGCGACCGTCACCGGCGTCGACCTCTATCGCTGGGGGCACGCCATGCTCGCCGCTGAAAAAGGCTTCGTCTTCGGCGCGGCGCGCCTCTCGTCCAAGGAGCCGCTCGGCAAGATCAGCTTCGCCTGCCACGACTCCGACGGTCTTCCCGCGTTCGAGAATGCCGTCGGAGCCGCGTATACGGCGGTGGGCGAGGTGGCGGCCCACCTCGGCGTCATGGTCTGATTGCGGTCAGGGCAAAAGCTTGGCGACGTAGGCGTCGTTGCGCCCGCGCTCGCCACGGGGCCGCCGAGGTCCATCGTGCCCTGGAAGCGCCCCGCGACGAGCACGTGGCCCGACCCGTCCACGGCCACGGTGCGGCCCCATTGTTCGAGTGTATCCCCGCCGCGGCGGCTCCACACGTGCGCGCCCAGCGCGTTGAGCTTCACGACGAACGCGTCGTTGCCGCCCAGGCTCGCGATGGGCGTGGCGCCGCCGAAGTTCACCGAGCCCGTCATCCGGCCCGCGAGCACGACGTTGGCTTGCGCGTCCGTCGCGACGGCGAAGCCGACCTGGTCGCCGGTGTCCCCGAAGATTTTGGCCCACTGGAACACGCCCGTGCCGGCGTACTTCGCGACGAAAATGTCGTTGCTGCCCGCGCTCGTCAGGTCTCCGCCGCCGCAATCGATCATGCCCGCGGCAGCGCCGGTCACGATCACGTTCCCTGCGCCGTCCACGGTGACGCCATTGCCGACCTGATTGCCGATGCCGCCGAGGCGGCGGCTCCATTGATGTTGTCCCGCCGCCGTGAGCTTGACGAGCATCGCGTCTTGATTGCCCGCGCTGATGAGGTCTGCTCCCCCGAAATGGACGGTTCCTTCGAAGAAGCCCGTGAAATACACGGCGCCGCTCGCGTCCGTGGCGACGCCACGCATCCCCTGGCTGTTCACGTCGCCGTAGCTCCTGCTCCAGACGTGCGCCCCCGCCGAATCGAGCTTCAGCACGAATAGGTCGTCGAGCCCCGCCGCCGTCAGCGCGCCGCCGCCGAAATCGACCGTGTTGCGATAATGGCCCGCCACGATCACGTTGCCCGTCGGATCCACGGTCACGGCCGAGCCCTCGTCTCCGCCCGCGGCGCCGTACGCCCGGCTCCACACGAATGCGCCTGCCGGATCGAGCTTCAGCACGAACACGTCGCTCGTTCCATTCACGCTCACGTGCGGCCCACCGCCGAAATCTACCGTCGACTGGAAGACCCCCGTCACCACGATATTTCCCGCGCCGTCGATGGCGACGCCGCGCGCCCCGTCGGTGCCGTTCGCGCCGAATCGACGGCTCCAGACGTGATTGCCCTGCGCGTCGTACTTGGCCACGAGGATGTCGTGCACCCCGTTGGGTGAACTGAGCGGCCCACCGCCGAGATCGATCATCCCGACGAATTGCCCCACGACGATCACGTTGCCTTGCGCGTCCGTGGCGACGTCAATGATGTCCTGATCGAGCGTATTGCCGAACGCGCGGATCCACTCGGTCGTGGCGCACATGTCGCCCACGGGCCCGGTGCAGCTCTCGTCCTCGGGCGTCATGCAATTCTCGGCCTGGGGCAGCACCTCGCCCGTGCAAGGCCCGTACGCCGAGCCTTGCGCATTACACGTCTGCATGCCCGCCTTGCAGATCCCGACGCCCATCGTGCCGCCCGGTCCGGTATAACAAACCGTGGTGGAGCCCGGGGTGCAGACGCAGCCCGCGCCGCTCTCGTTGACGAGCCCGTCGCAATCCTCGTCCTCCGGCGTCGCGCATGTCTCGATCCCGGGCAAGACCTGCCCGACGCAGGCCCCGTACGCCGTCCCGTCGGCATTACACGTCTGCATGCCCGCCTTGCAGATCCCGGTGCCCAGCGTCCCGCCCGGGCCGGTATAACAAACCGTGGTGGAACCCGGGGTGCAGACGCAGCCGAGGCCGCTCTCGTTGATGAGCCCGTCGCAATCCTCGTCCTCTGGAGAAAGGCACGTCTCGGTCGCCGGTAAAACTTGTCCGACGCAAGCGCCGTACGCCGTGCCCTCGGCATTGCAGATCTGCGTCCCCGCCTTGCACGCCCCTTTGTCGAGCGTGCCCCCCGGCCCCGTGTAACAAGGCGCCGTCGCGCCGGGCGTGCAGGCGCAGCCATCCTCGTTCGAGAGCCCGTCGCAATCGTCGTCGCCCATCGTCTGGCACGACTCGGGCACGGGCACGACCTCGCCGATACACGGGCCATATCCGCTCCCGTCGCCGAGGCACGTCTTGAGCCCCGCTTTGCACAAGCCCACGATTTGCGTGCCCGGCGGGCCCGAATAACACGCATCGGTCTCCCCAGGGGTACACACGCTACCGCCGCCGGTGCCGCCGGTGCCGCCCGCGCCGCCGCCGGTGCCGCCCATTCCGCCGGTGCCGCCCGCGCCGCCCATTCCCCCGACGCCGCCGGTGCCCCCGATGCCGCCAGTGCCTCCCATTCCGGCAGTGCCGCCCGATCCTCCAGGCCCGCCCCAGCCTCCCTCACCGCCGGTGCCGCCGTCGCCGCCGCTTGCGCTCGATGTTGGATTGCCGCCCGCCGAGCAGCCCGAGGCGAGCACGAGGGGGACGAGGAGAGAGACGAGGGGCAGCCGAGAACGGGAGAATCGACGCATCATGGGCCCGGCAGGTAAGCCGCACGGAGACCGCGCGTCAATGGCCGGGAGCTTACGAACGGGAGGACGGGAACGACGCGTCCCGCGCCGCTTCGAACCCGGCGAGGATTTTCGGCTGCGTGGGGAAGCGGATCGCGATCAGCGCTGCGCCTGCGGCGAAAAATGGCAGGTGGTGAGGCAGGGCGAAGCTCACGATCGTGAGCACGAGGGCGAGCAGGCCGAACACGAACGGCATCATGGGCACCACGGGCTCGGGCGGCGGCTTCAACACTCCCGAGAATGCGAGGCCGACGTACATCGTCGTGGCGACGAGCATCGCCATCCACAGGATCCGCATGACGTTGAGCGTGGGGTGCTGGGCCATGAATCGAGGGTACCACGTGGCCCGCGGGGTCGACAGCGGCGCTCGCGTCGCTAAACTCGGACGCCCATAAACCACGCGAGAGGACCGCATGGAATACCGCACCCTCGGAAATAGCGGCGTCAAGGTCTCCACCCTCTGCCTCGGCGCCATGACGTTCGGCGAGGCCGACGAAAAATCGTTCATGCACAAGGTGGGCTGTGACGAGCTCACGGCGCACGCGATCCTGAGCCGCGCGCTCGATCGCGGCGTGAATTTCATCGACACGGCCGATGTCTACGGGCAGGACGGCCTCTCCGAGCGTGTCGTCGGGAGCTGGCTCGCGCAGGGCAAGCACCGCGAGCGCACGGTCCTCGCCACGAAATTCCGCTTTCGCATGGGCGACGGTCCAAACGGCACGGGCGCCTCGCGTTATCGCATCGTGCGCTGCGTCGAGGATAGCCTTCGGCGCCTGCGCACCGATCGAATCGACCTGTACCAGATCCACATGCAGGACAACGACACGCCCGAGGAGGAGACGCTCCGCGCGCTCGACGACCTCGTGCGTCAAGGCAAAGTCCTCTACATCGGGGCCAGCAATTACGCGGCGTACCGGCTCACCGACAGCTTGTGGACGAGCCGTACCTCGCACATGAGCTCGTTCGTCTCGCTCCAGATGCAATACAGCCTCGTCTCGCGTGAGCTCGAGCGCGAGCACGTGCCGCTCTGCAAGAAATTCGGTCTCGGTATCTTGCCGTGGTCGCCGCTCGCAGGCGGGTTCCTCACCGGCAAGTACCAGAAAAACCAGCCCCCGCCCGAGGGCGCGCGGCTCGACAAGTGGAAGAACCAGCTCGCCGGCTTCGATACCCCGCGCAACTGGCGGATCCTCGACGCGGTCACCGCCGTCGCCAAGGAGCGCAATTCCACGAAGGCCGCCGTCTCGCTCGCGTGGCTCCTGCAGAAGCCCGCGGTCACGAGCTCGATTTTCGGCGCGCGCACCCTCGAACAGCTCGACGCGTGTCTCGCGAGCGCGGAGCTCTCCCTCTCGGCCGAGGAGATGAAGCGCCTCGACGAGGCCAGCGCATTCGAGCCCGGCTACCCCTACGAGATGATCGGCCGCGTGCAGCAGGGCCGCTGGTAGCTCAATCGTTTGTCTTCACGGCACGCGCGGGCGGCAGGACGAACAGGAGGCCCCCCCATGGCCGCTCCTATTTGCCGGACGTCGCCGTGGGGGCCGTCGCGCAGCGAATGCCCAAGAATCCACACCGATAGGTCACCTGGAACCGGCCTGGCCGCTCCGCGCGGAACATGTTCGGAATGCCGTCGCGCCAGCTCGCGCCGCGGCCCACGCGGTCCTTCGTCTTCGCGTCCTGCACGCTCGTCGTCCATTCGAAGACGTTGCCCGCCATTCCGAGCAGACCGTCCTTGCTCGCGCCGGCGGGATGCGCCGCGACCGGACACGTGCCTTTCAAGAGGCCCTCTTTCCCGCCGGACCAGCAGAGCTGATCCTTCGGCGCCTCGTTGCCCCAGGGATAGACGCGCCCCTCCTCGCCGCCGCGCGCCGCCCACTCCCACTCCTCGTCGGAGGGCAGGCGTTTTCCTTGCGCCGTGCAATAGTCGATTGCCTGCTGGAAATCGACGCAGACCATCGGATGGTCTTCCTTGCCCACCTTTTTGTACGTCGCCTCGGGCGCGCAGGTCGCGAACGCGTCGTTGCATTTCTTCGACGTGACGCACGCCTCGTAGTCCTTCGCCGTGGCCTCCGTCTTGTCGAAGCAGAAATCGGCGATCTTCGCCTCGTTCTTCAAGAAGCCCATCTTGTAGGACCCGCCCTTGACGAACGCCATGCCCTCGGGACACGGGCTCGGCGGCGGCTTCGGGGCCTCGGGTGGCTTGGCTTCGGCTGTCTGCGCGGGCTCGGGCGTCGCTGCGGCCGTCGTTGCAGGCGCGGGGTTGCTCGTCGGCG
>NZ_JAQNDO010000002.1 GCF_028369105.1 Polyangium mundeleinium
TGGAGGGCCGTTTGCCCTCGTTCGGCGGGCCCGGGGGACCTGGCGAGGGGCCTCCGCCCCCTCCGCCCCCGCCTCCGCCACCCCAGCACCCCCCGACGTTGCCGACGGCTCCCGCCTTGCCCTGGCTGGTCGCGAGTCCGGCCGCGGCCGTGGCCCTGGTCGTGGTCCTCGTGTTCGGCCCGGCGGTCACTGTGCTGGTCGTTCTGTTCCTGGGGGCCCACGACCACCCCGCGCTGGCTCGCGCGGGCCTCGAAGTGCCGCCGGTGAGGGGCCCCGCGACGAGTGAGCCGAGCCCCGCGAACTTTTCGAGCTCGGCCGCGAGCGAGCCACCCCCGGCCCCGCGTGCTCGGAGTTCACCGAGCTCGGCCGCGAAGGGAGGGGGAGGAGCGGCGGCCCGCGGCAAGCTCGACGACGAGACGCGGCAACGGCTCCGGCTCTTGGGCCCCGCGTTGCCGCACGGATCGCAGGAGGAGTAGGGCTTGCGTCGAGCCCGACCGCGGCGCCCTGGGCGAGTTTTCGCGCCGCGGTCGGGCCTCGATGCGGATGGACACGCGGGCAAAGGGCTTCGTGGGGCGCATGGGCAATAACCTCCAGAGTGCGACCGTGAAGCCCTTTGCCGGCGCGACCATTACGCGCGCAGAGGGGATGATGCCATGCAGACCAACAACGAACCTACGACCGAGGCCCTCGAGACGACCCCCGACAATGACACGGGCGACGGGCCCAAGACTCCGCGCATGCAAGCGCTCGCGACGGAGTATGCCACGGGCAGTGACGGCCATCTGTACGTTACTGGAGAGAGTTTCAAGCCTGGGGCCACGGACGGACGAAAGCAGTTTATCGGGTACCGGTTGAGCGACGAGGAAGCCGCGGAGGTTTGGGAGGAGATCAACCGGCAGGCGTTCAACGCGACACAGGCCATATTACGGCGATGAGCCCGCAGGGGTCTGTCAATGCCGACGAATAAAATGGCGGTTGAACTGCGACCGTATGGGAAAAGCTGGGACGTCTTTACCGAAGGCCAGCGGATCGGCCACGTGCGAGCACGCGCGAAGGACGGATTACTCCTCGTGTTCTGCTTTGGGCGTCGTATCGGTCACGTGAAGGGCCATGAAAGGTTCATGGGGTTCTGCCGGTACGTGCTGTACCCCTTCAAGGTCGTTCCAACCTTGCAAGAGGCCATCGCGCTGATGTTCGAGGAGTACCGGCGGCTCGTCGTAAACCTAGGTGAGGAGCCCGATCCGGAGTTGGCGCGGCGTTATGCAGAGGGGCAGCGTTGACAACCCGCGAGGGCCGAACTCGCAACGCTAACCCTACGCGCACGGCGATGCGCTGGATACGATCGCGCTCGATGCTCCTTCGCCTCGCGCGGCTCGTGCTCGTCCTGGTCCTCGTGCTCGTCGCCGGCCTCGCGCGCGCCGACGATGCGCCCGGGACCTCGACGCGCCTCGACCAGGCCGCGCGCTTCGCCGAGCTCGAGCGCAAGGGCGACCAGGCCCGCGCCGCGGGCAAGCTCTCCGAGGCCGTCAGCGCGTACAGCGAAGCGCTACGGATACGCGAGGACGCTCGCCTCCGCGGCCGTCTCGGGCTCATCGCGCTCGAGGGCGGCGCGACGGCCGAAGCGGTGGGCCTTCTGCTCTTGGCCGTCGTCGATGGCCACGACATGCCCCCGGGCGAGCGAAAGGAGATCGTCGAGGCCTTCTTGCGCACGCGGCCCCTCGTGTGCCGTCTCGACATCAACGTCTCGCACCTTGGGGCCGAGGTGCGGATCGACGGCGAACTAGAGCCCGCGTCCCTGAAGCGGAACGACTTTTACGCGTTCGTCATGCCCGGACGGCACGACATCCGCGCGAGCCTGCCCGGGTACAGGGACGCCGTGAAGACGATCGAGGCGCCCAAGGGCGGCCGCGAGCGCGTGCCGCTGGAGCTCGTGCCAAACCCGCCGCCCGGACCGAGCTCGGCGAGCTCCCAAAGCTCGCCGACCGCGGCCCCGAGCCCCCCGCCCTTCCCCGCCCCCTCGATGCCTGGCAGCTCGGCCGCGGCCCCGAGCTCGCCGGCCGCCTCGTTGCCGCCTAGCTCCCCGAGCTCGCCCCCGCGCCGATGGACTCCGGCCTTCGGCGCGACGATGGTTTATGGCGCGCTCTCCCCGTTGCCAGCGTTCGGCCTGGTCGCGTCTCTGGAATCGCCGGTACGTGAGGTTTTCTCGTGGCGGATTGACCTGCGCGGCGCGCTGTCCCCTCGGGGCATCGAAGGTGCAGCCATCCGTGGCGCGCTCGTCGGCGCCTGGCCGGGCCTTTGCGGCACCATACGGGGCTTTTCTGGCTGCCTGCTCGCGAGTGCCGGCGCCCTCAACAGGTCCGTGCGCAACCCGGAGTTGTCGCAGTGGCTCCCCTTCGTTGGGTTCGGCGCCGGTGGGATGGCCGCGAGAACCGTTGGACCCGTTGATCTGCGGGTGTCGCTTGATGCCGTGGTGCTCGTAAGCAGTTACTCGATCAGTCTCGGTGGCTCGCGCGGCGAACGGACGTTATGGGGCAGTCACCCTTTACTGGCCGGTCTCAGCGTAGCGGCAGCCGTGCGTTGACTCGGGTTTGTCGCGGGAGTACCGTCTTTGCGTATGCATCTCCAGCGCTCTTTCGTGCTCGTTTTCTGCACTCTGCTTGGGGTCGTGGCGGCTCTGTCTGTCGAGGGATGCGGTGATGACCCCACGGTGTTTCCGTGCAACCCGGTGACGCTGCCGTGTCCCGACAACTACCTGTGCCTCGAAGACGGTAGCTGTGTGCCCCCGGATTGGGATGCAGGCACGGACGCGGGCGACGGAGAGGGCGGGACGTCGGCCATCGGATGCACGGGCCCGTGCATCCCGCGAGGCCCCGACGGATGGAACGAACCGCGCGCCGTCTGGATCGGCGACTCGGGCGAGGCGCCCCTGTTCTGCCCCGAGAACATGGACTTGGGTTTCCGGACGCGCGCCTTTGCCGATCTCGCGTGGGAGTACGGGACGTGCGAGGCCTGCGGATGCAAGGAGCCGACGGGCACCTGCACGACGCTTCCGGAGTCCATCGAGGTCCGCGCCGCCGTGTGCAATCAGCAGGGGACGGCGCTCCCCTTCGGAGGCCCCGCGGACTGGGACGGCTCCTGCACCTCGACGAACGCGATCCCCGCGGGTGCCGAGTGCCCTGCCGGAAGCGGCAAGCTCTGCGCGCAGTCGATCGCCGTCTCGCCGCTCGGCCCCCCGGTGGACGAGGTTTGCGAGCCCGTCGTCATCCCCGCCGAGAAGCCACCCCACGTGGGAACGCCCTCGATGAGCGGACCCACGTGGACCTGGAAGACACACGCGATCTCTTGCTACCTCCCGACGTGCGAGGACCCGAAAGAAGCGTGCGTGCGGACCTTGGCCCCGCTCCCCGGAGGGTTCGCGCACTGCGTCTCACTCGCCGGCATCCATGCGTGTCCCGCACCTTGGAACGCCAAGGAGTTCGTCGCCTACGACGATGACACGGCGGGCGCGATCGCGCGATCGGCCGCGCATGTACGGCGTGCGAGTGCGGCGCACCTGTCGGCGGGGGATGCCTCACGCACGTCCGCACGTTCGAGGACGGCGCGTGTTCGAAGCTCATCTACGACGACCCGATCTCATCGTTCTCGCTCGATGAGCAGTGCACGAACGTTGCGCTCCCTGGCATCGCGATCGGCAGCAAGGAGATCACGCCGCCCGAGTACATCCCCGGCACGTGCGCGCCGAGCGGCGGAGAGCCTACGGGCGCCGTCATCCCGAACCCCGAGCACGCGGTCACGTTCTGCTGCCGAGCGCCGGACTCGTGAAGCCATGAACGGCTCCGTACGCCTTGAACTGGAGTTGCCCGAACGGGTCCGCGTGCGGCTCGAAGAACTCCGAGCGATGAACGGGGCCGACAGCCTCACGGAGGTCGTACGGCGAGCGCTCGCCGCGTATGACGTGCTGCTGACGGCTGCCCGCGAACGTGGAGACAAGATCGTTCTGCGAAGTCACGACGGCACCGAGCGCGAGGTCTTCATCCCGTAGAAGCTAGCGCGGCTCGTTTCACGGGAAACGTTACAGGTGAAACGCGAGAACGACGCCGACCGCGGGACGGGTGCTCCGCGCCGCGAACTCGCGCGTGATGCCTCGCCGACGGCGCGCCCGTGCGGCATCGTTGCACGTCCCCGGAGCCCGCTCCGCGTTGGCCATCCGTTGGCAACGGGTTCGGGTCGCGAGGTCCCAACCACCCCACGGCCCAGCGGATTTTCCGCGAAACAGCGGCTTGTGATCGTGACGATTCCCCCTCGGGGGGTGAATCGGTTGGGGAGGACCAGCACGACGAACCATCGTGTTTGGTAGGGTTTCGCGCTGGCCAACGAGAAGGGACGAAGAAGCTCTTGGCCATCCGTTGGCCACGGCCCCGCGCGCCGCGTGCGCGAGAACAACGCTAGGCAGCGACCGCAGGGCGCGTGCTCCGCGCCGTGAGCTCGCGGCGCAGCTCATCGAGTGTGAGACCTCGACGGCGACGCGCGCGCGCTGCGTCGTTGCAGCACAGGATCGCCGTCCCGTCTGCGAGGGAGTGCGGCGCGAGCACGACCGGATCCGCCTCGCTGCACACCGCACAGCACGCGCCCGGCGCAACACTTCGCCCGCGATGACGACGCACGCGACACGTCGAGCACCATCCCTCACCGTCACGATGCGGCGCGACTTCGATGGTTGCCCCGCACTGACCCGCGCACGGTCGAGTCACTTTCGGCCGCTGTTTGTAGGGCTTTCTGCGCTCCATGCGCCCCCGTGGATGCACGCGCGCAGCTCGCGGGGCCAAGTTCTGCACGGGGGTTCGTCCTTCTCGTATGACGTCGAGGCCCGCGGTTCGTCGCTCTGTATGCGCGAACCAACGGCGGTTACCAGCACCCCCACGTTCTGCCGAGGAAACGCGCGTATGCGCCTGTATGCGCTTAACCACCGGGTTTGCCTCGGTCAGTCGAAACGCAGATCGCCCTTGATCTCGGGCCCTGAAACGGTGTTCCCTGGACGTGCGTTCGGTTCGGGCTGGTCCCGCGCCGAGCAAGGGAAACGGCAACTGTGCGCCCCCAGGGCGCACAAAAAACCAAGCGCGCCGCTCCGGGTCAGACGCCAATCAGACCCCGAAACGACGCGCTCAACGAACAGCCATGGATTTAACACGGGCGAGCCTCGCGGGTCGAGGTTCTGCATGCGTTGTACGTCACGAGCACGTAGGCCATCCCACCCAGGGCGAGGCCCCTCCTAACCCGCCTCCCCCCGAACCCGGGACGGCCTGGAAAAAGGGCTATTTCCAGCGGCTCTATTCGCGGATCGGGCCGCGGCGCATGTCCCGCGCGCACGTGCTCTCGGCGCTCGCCCGGATCGCGAACGTGCGCGGGCAAACCTCCATCAGCATGGCGGAGCTCGCGCGGCGCTCGCGCGGCGACATCAAGACGGTTCGGCGCGCCGTTCACCACCTGCACGAGCAGGGGACCTGGCTGCGCATCGAGCCGATGACTTGGGGTGAGCTCGTGCAAGCGCTCCCGGGGTGGCGCATGCCCGAGCACGCGGACCCCGACGGGACCGCGACGTACCTTTTCACCCTCCTCGACGGGTACGGGCAGCCGGCCGCCGAGACCTTCGGGCAAGGTGGGCCAGGCCTCCGCGCGACCAGGCCGCAGCGTCCCCCGCGTCCCGGCCCGCGCCACACCTCGCCCGGCCGATCTCCCCGCCCCGAGGCCCGCGCCGAGCTCCCCGAGCTCGCCGGTTCTGCTCCCGCCCCCGCGCTCGCTCCCGAACCCGCTCCCGACACCGCGGCGCCGATCGAAGCGGGAAACCAAGCGGTTTCGCGCACCCCCCTCCCTACCACTTCGGGCTGCGAGGGGTGGCTACCCAGAAGTGGAGACAAACAAACTCCTCCTCCGGATCTTGTGAAAGAAACGGAGAGAGCAGACGGCGCCCCCGAGGGGCGCAGCACACACATTTCGGTCAGCTCTTCCCCGGAAGAGGGGGGCGAGTCGTGGCGGGAGGCCTGGGAGGCCATCGTCAGCGCCCACCGGAAGCACTTCGCCCGCGTCTACGGCGTCGCGCCGCGCTCGCCTCGCGGGCTCAAGCGGTCCGACCCGAGCGAGGCCGGCGAGCACCTCGCCGCCGTGGCCCGGACCGTCGAGGCCAAGCTACGAGCTCGAGGAGCCGACCCCGCGCCCGGTGACGTGCTCCGCGCGCTCGCCGATCGCACCCTCGCGCTCTGGCTCGATCGCCCAGGGAAAAGCAACTACCTCCGCGACGAGCGGCACCCGTTGCGGCTGCTCTGCGCCGAGCTCGAAGGGCGCATCGGTGAAGCCGAGGCCCTTGTGTCGGCCGAGCTTTCACCGCGCCGCGCGGCCCCAGCGAAGCCGAAAGAGCCAGAGCGCGTCGCAACGTGGGAAGAGCGAGAGGCGGCCCGACGAGCCGCGATGGAGCAGATCCGGCGAGCCCCGGCGGGCCCCCTCGACACCCCGATCCCGCGTCCTACCTCGTCGGTGCGCGTGGACTCCGCCGAGCCAGAGCGTCTCGCTGAAGACGCTCCCCCCGCCGCCGCGGGCCCCGAGCTCCCGCAACTCGTCCCCCACGGCGCCGAGCTCGACGCGAGGCCCGCGCCGCGCCGCCCGCAAACGGCGGCCGAATGGGCGGCCCGGTTCGAGGCCCCCGCCGATGGGCCCGCGCGGGCTCAGGACGGGCACCAGGACGCGCCCGCGCATCCGGGGGGCGAGCGGTCCCCCGCCCCCGGGCGCCTCGACGCCACCCCGGGCCCTTGGCGGCCTCTCGCCCGAGGGGGCCGAGGCTGGGGAGCGGCGCCGGTCTTTCCGGCCCGGATTCGGCACTTCCTCGGGAGACCTTCGGCCGAGGTCGACGGCAACGAGCTGACGGAAGGCGAGCCCCCGCCCGAGTAGGAATTTCGTTTGACGAAACCCCTCCCTCGTCAGGCGCCCCCGCCAGGCCACGGCCAGGCGGAACCCAGGCGTTTCCAGGACGGCGGGGGCCACTCGCGAGCCATGGCTTTTTGCATGGCTTTTCCATGGAAAGCCATGGCTCGCGACGAGCAGGCGTGGAGAGTAAGAAACCGCCCGTTTTGTGGCCTGGCTCTCCGTGAAACATCCGGGAGGCGCAGGGAGTGGGGCGGGGGAGGCGAAAAGTGGATCGTTGAGTGGACCCGAGCGGCTCGGTGAGACGACGAAACAAGGGGTCCACCTCGGGCTCCATGGCTCAAACGCGGCAATTTCGCGGTTTGTCCGCGGTGGGCACGAGGCTTGCGCGGGGCCCAAATGTGAGGGGGCAACCGCTATCCTACACCGTGAAACCTCGGCGAGGCCCGGCGCATGGCTCCCAGGAAGCGAAAAGTGGATCGTTTTGTGGACCCTGCATGGCCCCCGACGCGGCGAAACAAGGGGTCCGCCTCGGGTTCCATGGCTCAAACGAGGCGTTTTTGCGGTCTGTCCGCGGAGAGCCGAGCGGCATTTGTGCGCTCGGTCGCCCTCGAACGGGCCCAAACGCGTAGCGCAGAATACGAACTAGCCTGTTCGCACGTCCGAGCAGGGCAAAAAGTGGATCGATTTTGCGGATCTGCTCGGGCTCGACCCTACGAAACAAGGGGTCCGTCGGCAAAATTTGCACACGTGGAGTGGCTTTTGTGGGTCTGTCCGCGGAGCGTCATGCGGCGCCAGGACGGCGGAATTAGATTACCCACCGTCGCAACCAATCCCTCCGGACGCCATCGGGCGCAGCAACTACGGGCATTCGGCCGCGGAGCTAGAAACGGTTCGTGACGGAAACCCTCCGGGCGCGGGAAGCTCGGGGCGAGCTTCGAGGCCGGGCGGGAGTTCGGCTTGCCGTGCGCTTGCCGTTGGAGCTTGCCGCGAGGGGCCCCCGCGGGCGCGTCCCCCGTGCCCGGAGGGGGGCGTATCCTGAATCAGGATACACGTGCCGATCGCCGGTCGAAACACCAACTTTCGCTGGTGGTTTCGTGCAGTTACGAAGCGTCCGGCATACCCGGTCATCCACGTGGGTGACCGGCTCGCGTATTGTATCCTGGCTAGCCAGACTCGGGGGCTCCGGTGACCGGCCGGGGGAGCCACGAAGGCGTCGAGACGCGGCTGGCGTTCAGAGCTGGTTTCTAGGCCGGTTCTTGGGGCCCTTCTGGGGGCCTTTCGGGTGCTCGGGGAGGAGTGTTCTCCGGACCGGAGAAC
The DNA here is from genome assembly GCF_028369105.1 of Polyangium mundeleinium. NCBI lineage: Bacteria > Pseudomonadati > Myxococcota > Polyangiales > Polyangiaceae > Polyangium > Polyangium mundeleinium. The sequence continues at coordinate 8,233 of NZ_JAQNDO010000002.1, forward strand.
ACTCCGGCCACGCCGCCTGTCGGGGGCCGGGGGCTCCTCGGGAACTCAACGGCCTCGACGCCAGCGGGCGAGGGTGGCAGCTCGGCCCGTACGCGTACGGCTAGCCGTACGGCTGCCCCGTCGGGGCTGGAGGCTCCTCGGGCGCTCGACGGCCTCGACGCCAGCGGGCGAGGGTGGCAGCTCGGCCCGTACGCGTACGGCTAGCCGTACGGCTGCCCCGTCGGGGCTGGAGGCTCCTCGGGCGCTCGACGGCCTCGACGCCAGCGGGCGAGGGTGGCAGCTCGGCCCGTACGCGTACGGCTAGCCGTACGGCTGCCCCGTCGGGGCCGGGGGCTCCTCGGGAGCTCAACGGCCTCGACGCCAGCGGGCGAGGGGGGGCAGCTCGGCCCGTACGCGTACGGCTAGCCGTACGGCTGCCCCGTCGGGGCTGGAGGCTCCTCGGGCGCTCGACGGCCTCGACGCCAGCGGGCGAGGGGGGGCAGCTCGGCCCGTACGCGTACGGCTAGCCGTACGGCTGCCCCGTCGGGGCTGGAGGCTCCTCGGGCGCTCGACGGCCTCGACGCCAGCGGGCGAGGGTGGCAGCTCGGCCCGTACGCGTACGGCTAGCCGTACGGCTGCCCCGTCGGGGCTGGAGGCTCCTCGGGCGCTCAACGGCCTCGACGCCAGCGGGCGAGGGGGGGCAGCTCGGCCCGTACGCGTACGGCTAGCCGTACGGCTGCCCCGTCGGGGCTGGAGGCTCCTCGGGCGCTCAACGGCCTCGACGCCAGCGGGCGAGGGGGGGCAGCTCGGCCCGTACGCGTACGGCTAGCCGTACGGCTGCCCCGTCGGGGCCGGGAGCTCGTGAGCTAGGGCCTTGATGCCGTACGGGTACGCGTACGGGTACTTGTCGCCGGACCTGCGTACGGGTACGCATACGGGATATGGTGCATGAGGTCGCTTGCCAGGGCCCAAACTGCGGGAAGACGTTCCGCGCCGCACGGGCGGACGCGCGCTTTTGCTCGGGGGCGTGCAAGGCGCGAGCGCACCGCCAGGGGACGCCCGCGGCCAGAGCACAGGGCTCACTGTTTGCAGCCCCCGGAGATGCGAGCTCTACCCGTACGCCAGCCGTACGCGTCGAGGCGGCACCCCTAGGCCGGGCGGGCACGCCATCCGTTACGGACCGCGAAGACCGGGCCGCGCTGCTGCTCGCGTTCGCCGTGCTCGAATGGCAGCTAGCACCATGGCGCGCCGCAGACCCCGAAGGGTTTGCTACGGCACTGGCGCGCGAGAGAGAGACGGCACGCGCGCAACTCGCACCCGTCGAGGCGCTCCAGCACGTCGCGCACGTCGACGAGGCCCCCCGCGTATCGGAGTTCGAACGGGCGGCCGCCCGTCGCGCGTGCGCGCGCCTCGGCCTCGCCCCCTACCCGCCAGGGCGAAGCGTCGAGGCCGGGGCCGAGCTCGCGCCCGTCGAGGCACCCCAGCACGTCGCGCATGTCGACGAGGCCTCGGCATCCGAGCTCGCGCCCGTCGAGGCGCCCCAGCACGTCGAGCACGTCGAGGCCGGGGCCGAGTTCGCGCCCGTCGAGGCACCCCAGCACGTCGCGCACGTCGACGAGGCCTCGGCATCCGAGTTCGCGCCCGTCGAGGCGCCCCAGCACGTCGAGCACGTCGAGGCCGGGGCCGAGTTCGCACCCGTCGAGGCGCCCCAGCACGTCGAGCACGTCGACGAGGCCTCGGCATCCGAGCTCGCGCCCGTCGAGGCGCCCCAGCACGTCGAGCACGTCGAGGCCGGGGCCGAGTTCGCACCCGTCGAGGCGCCCCAGCACGTCGCGCACGTCGACGAGGCCTCGGCATCCGAGCTCGCGCCCGTCGAGGCGCCCCAGCACGTCGCGCACGTCGACGAGGCCTCGGCATCCGAGCTCGCGCCCGTCGAGGCGCCCCAGCACGTCGCGCACGTCGACGAGGCCTCGGCATCCGAGCTCGCGCCCGTCGAGGCGCCCCAGCACGTCGCGCACGTCGACGAGGCCTCGGCATCCGAGCTCGCGCCCGTCGAGGCGCCCCAGCACGTCGCGCACGTCGACGAGGCCTCGGCATCCGAGCTCGCGCCCGTCGAGGCGCCCCAGCACGTCGCGCAGGCACGGAAGCCCAAGAAGCCGCGACGAGCCGCGGACAAGCCGCGGCGGACCGCGGAAGATGTTGCCGGACTCCGCGCCGGCCTCAAAGTCGCGGTTGCCGCGGGCAAGTCGCAACGCCGGATCGCTTCCGCGCTGGCTGTGTCGCAGTCGCAGATCAGCCGCTTCGCATCTGGGCATGGCTTGTCAGACGATGCCCGCAAGCGTCTGGCTGTGTGGTTGAACGGCGAGGGGTACTAGGTCCCTCCGGGGGCGAGGCTCTCCGCTTAGCCTAAGTCGAAGGCGTCCACCGCGGCGCGAGTGCCCGGCGAGCTCGCGCGGGTCGAGCCCGACGCGAGCCGCGGCGCGCTTGATGACCTTCGCAACGGCCAGCGGACCGGACCGCTTACGCCAAGCGGCCCGCTCGACGCGCACGCGTGTGTCGCGGCACAGTGGACCGCTCAGCACAATGGGGCCCGCGCGCCGCGAAACTTATCGTAAGTCGCGCTCGTCGGGCGCACGGCGCAGCCCTCGCGGCGCGTGTGTGTCTTGTCACGCATGTCTCGCGGGCGCATGTCTCGCGAGACACACGCCCGCGAGACATGCGTGACAACACAACCGCGAGGCGGCTCGCAAGGCGCGGATGGCGCTACTCGCATGCGAGCCGCGAGAGCGCGCAGAGCGTCGAGTGACGCTACCGCACGAGCACACCGCGGAGAGGATCGCGATCGAACAGCGTCCCGGCCCGGATGTACTTGCGGATCATCCCCTCGCTCGCGTGCCTCGTGATGCGTCCGATCTCGGCCATGTTCGCGCCCTGGCTCGCGGCCGTCGTCGCGAACCCAGCGCGGAGCGAGTGCCCCGCGAGCTCGTGCACGTCGAGCCCGACGCGTGCCGCGGCGCGCTTGATTGTCTTTGCCACAGCGGCCGCGCTGAGGGCTGCGCGACCGACGCGGCCCCAGCGGTCCACGCTGCGGAACACGGGGCCGGACGTGATCACCGCAGCGTCGAGCCAGGCCCGCAGCGCGACGACAGGGCAGAGCCGGCCGGGCGCAGCGTGGATCGGGATCTCGACGCCCGCGCCCTCCTGGTCGCTCTTGCTCCGCGCGACGAGCACCGCCACTCCGCGCGCATGCCATGCGACGTGCTCGACGAGCAGCGCGACGAGCTCCGACCGTCGCAGCGCTGCGCTGAACCCCACGAGGAGTAGAGCTCGATCGCGCGTGCCGCCGATGTCGGGCGGCAACGCGTCGATCATCTCCTGCAGCTCGGCCGGCGAGAGCGCAGCCTTGCTCCGCGGACGTGTACCGCGCCGAGCACGGATGCCCGCGCGCACGTCCCGCACGGCGGGATCGTTGGTGGGCAAAGGAAGACGCGCGGCGCGGTGCTGGTCGACGATCGCAGCCAGCGCGACGTCGAGCGAGGCCGGCGAGAGCCCTTCGGCGTCGAGGTGCGCGAGGTACGCCGCGACGACGAGGGGCGCGGCGGGGAGCTCTCGCGCGCCGTGCTCGTGCGCGTACGCCGTCCAGCGTTCCCACGCGCGAGCGTACGCGCGGCGCGTGTTCGGCGAGCGTGCATGCGCCGCATGCTCGGCCGCGCGTTGGACGTCGCCGGCGAGGCCTGCGGGGAGCGTCGTCGGCGCGACGCGCACGAGCGCGGTCATGTCCGCGAACGCCTCATCAGGTGAAACTCCGCAGAGTGTGCGCGTCGAGCGGCGGCGAACCTACGGGCGCCGTCCATCACGACGTGCTCGAGCTCGGCGTCAGCGCGCCCCATGAACGTTCGGCGCCGGCCGGCGATGTCGCCCCAGGCTTCCGCGCCTTCGGTCGTGTGGATGTCGAGCGTCTCCATCGTGGCCGGCGCTTTCACTCCCAGCCGTGGCAAACGCGCGACGGGGGAAACGAGCGGATGTCCTGCCCGACGTGGCACCGCGTCTCGACGTCAATCGTGTCGCCCTTGTCTCCGTGGTTCGCGACGGTTCCGCAATACCAAGAACCGTCATCGTCCTGCCACCGCACGCGACAGCCGCCCCCGTAGCGTCGTCTCGTGGTGTCGTTACTCGTGCTCGTGGTGTCGCCGCTCATGGTCCCTCGATGGGGGCTCTCGCTCCCGGAAAGCCTCCCTTACCGGAATCGAGAATCAGGGGCTAGCCCACGTGCGAAGCGCTTGCGGACTTGCAGGCGCAAGTGACTTGCGCCGCAAGTCGTTCGCTTGCAAGTCCGCAAGCAACGCGTTCTGCGATGGTCGACCCGGTGCAACGCCTCTAGCGGGTGCCTACTTTGCAGGAAAGGAGCAAGACGCCCATGCCGAACCAGACCAAGAGCAAGAACCCCATGCGTAACCAGGTCGCGATCCGCAAGCTCGTCGCGGAGATCGTCGGGTGCCGCCAGGGAAGCATCGTCGTTCAGGCGGATCTCAGCGGCGGCAACCACATCGGGATCAACTGGCCCGAGTCGATGACGGCGGACAAGGACAGATGGAATACGGCGAAGGCTATGCTTGAGGCGGAGTACCCGGGCTTCGTCTTCTACTACTCGTGAGGGGTTCGACCTTCGGGGGCTGCTAGCCGGTTCGTCGCCGTCGCAGGACCACCAACCCAGCGGCCAGGAGGGCGAGCACCACGGCCAGCGTCCCGGCCAACCGGAGATCCACCATCAGCGGAGCGCCGAACAGGAGCACGGGCATCTTCCGCTCGACGCTCGGGAGAGAGGGATCCCCATCGAGGTCGAACCACCAAGCCGCGCTCTTTGGCGTCCACGAGTCCTCCGGACCGGGGAGGGCCATGCAGCCCCACTCAAGCTCCGGACGGGACGGCACCGAGAGGGCATCCACGCGCTTCGCGGCTGCTCGCACCTCACGGACGAACCGATCGCCCTTGAGCTCTTCGAGGTCACGATCGCCGATGTCCCAAAAAAGGGCCGCGAGCCACATGCGCACGAGCTCGCGATCGCCCTTCTTCTCGGCGGCCCTCACGATCTCGGCAGCCACCTCGGCAAGCGAAAGCTCCTTCGGGGGCTCCGCATCAGGGCCCGCGAGCTTCCCGGCCTCGACGAACCTGCGCCAGAGTTCGCCGCCCGCGTCGAAGTACACGTACCGACCGACGGGCAAGCCCTCGGAGAGGTCGGCCGTGTGAACATAGCCGACGCTCGGGTTCTCGTCGGCGTCCCACTCCCTGCACGGATCGCGGTACACGAACCGGCCGATTTCTCCCTTGTAGTCAGTGTCGAGCCTGAGCCCACAACGCGCATAATCTGGGTGCTCGTGCACCGGAATGGCGTACTCGAAACGGGCGGTTAAAAGCTGCTTCATTACCCGAAAATGGGTATAGTTGGTGTCGTATCGAGCCTGATACCGATAAAGTGCACAATATATGGCTCGCGTGTCGAGGTGGTCGGCGGCTGCTACCTCATCCAAGGACGCAACCGACCACTCCACGATGGCCTCGATGTCGTGCCTGCCCATCGAGGCCTACTTTCCGTCAAACCGGACCAGCCAGGCGAGCGTCGCGGGCTGGTCCATCCGTGGACCTGGTCCGCCTAGGTGGAAACGGCCGTACTTCTTGATCTGGATCTTCTTCAACACCTTATGGAGCGTCACGTAATGCTCGGGCCAGAGGTCGCGGGTGGTGTCGCCGATCTGCGGCTTGGGTCCGGCCTGGATCATGAGGCCCCCATCGTAGGGGTAGAAGGGGAACGTGGGTTCGTCGAGGCGGATCCGCAGATAGTCGCGCCCGCCGGCTGCCTCGACCCATCGATCGCTGAGGATGGTCAACCAGTTGACCCCTTTGATGCCGTCGTGGAGGCTAAAGGTGCCGCCGCCTGGGTCGTCGACTTCCAGACCAGGAAAGCGGCTCGCCAACGGTGTGACGAGGGGTTCGCCAAGGATCTTGCCCTCCACCGTGAGCGGCAGGAGGAAGCCGAGACCTGCGTACCCGCTCAGCGGACGCAGCCGTTTGCACATGGGCAAGACGAAGTCGGCGAATGTGGTATCCGGATGCTGGGCAAACCAGGAGAATGGCAGCCGGGCGTGGAAGTACCCGAGATCCTTGTCGACGGGATGGGAGCCCATGGCTGACACTTGGAACGGTGAAGCATCATCCTCCTTTTCGCCTCCGTGGAAGCCCCAGGACCACCCTTCTGTCTCGTCCCGGTCGGGCAACCATTCTCGCGGCATTCGCACATTTTTCGTGCCCATCCGATACAAGTACGTGCTTCCGGACCGCCGTGCCCATACCAGGTGATCTCGCAGTTGCCCTATGTAATGCTCCCCAGCCTCGGCAACGGCCTCACGGACGGGCCTCGTCCAAGGCTTTTCAAAGTAGACGGTCGCCAACCATCCGATGATGCACCCTGGCCGCCCATCGGCGGTTGGAATGACAAGATGGCGTTCGAGTTCGTTCAGGTCTGCGTCCAGGTGCATTCGAGACTCCCTCTTCTTTCAGGGGACCTTCAGCAGCACAGGCCCCAGGACGGGCGCCAGGCGTTTTGCTAGTTCGCGGATCACGACCGGGATGAGGACGTCGTCTGCTGTGCCAACGCCGGTCGCGTCATCGAGGAGGAGGATGAGCAGGGCAACAGCCAGGGCGGCGGCAATCGCCGCGTCCTCCGCGGAGACCCGGACAGGCTGGGGTTCGGGCTGCCGATCACGGCACCCGCAGGTGTCCGGGGTCCATGCCTCCACGGGGACGCCACCGCCAATCTTCCGGTACCGCTTGAGCTGCTCATCATCTACTGGTTCCGGCGGGAACTTGATCTCGATGATCTTCTTGATGTTATCCGGGGTCGGTGGCCTGGACCCATCATGCACGATCACCACGTCGGGTCGGAGCGAACCCGCAGGCGGCCGACCGAAAGGCTTCGTCGGCACCTCTTCGTTCATCAAGGGAACGGGCGGGTTCCGGCTCATATCGTAGATCACTTCCGGTTTGATCGTGCTCTGGTAATCCAAGGCTCGATCATAAGCGCGTAGCTGGTTGTCCACGCAGTCTTGCTTCCGCACGCCGCCCGGGTTCTTCTCGCACATGCAAATCGCCCCGCAAATCACCTCCTCCTCGCTCTTCTGCCCCTGGATCGGCCCGAACCCCAGCACGGGCAGCCGCACGATCGGCCGGGGAGGCGGAACCCCGTAGCTCGCGGGGAGCACGGGCGGCGAGGGCGGCATGGGCGAGCTCCCGCCCCCCACGCCGGCCGCGCCCGCGTTCTCCACGAACGGGGCCGCGAGCAGGCCCCCGCCCGTCGCTCGCGCGAACCCTCCGGCCCCGCGGAGCGTCGCATCGGACCCCTCGACCACCACCTCGCGGCCCGCGAGGATGTGCACGTCCCCGGCCACCTGGACGCCGAGACGCCCATTGATGACCAGATTTACGTCTCCATCAATGACATAGCTCGCCGAACCCCCGATCTCGGCGCGCTCGTCCCCGCCGATCGTGCGGTGCTCGCTCCCGTCGATCCGCTCGCGCCGGTCCCCACGGATCGCGATGTGCTCGTCCGCGCCCACCGCGCGCTGGCGGCTACCGCCGACGAGCTCCCGCTCGTCATGACGTACCCACGTCTCGCGATCCCGTTCGGCGCGCTGATACAGGAGCTCGTCGCCCTTGCGGTCTTCGAAGCTGATCTCGTTGAACCCGTCGCCCTCCGGTGTGCTCCTCGAGCGAAGCACCGTCCGCGTTTGGTGCCCGGGGAGCGGGTACGGGGGCGGCGTGAGCGCGTTCGGCACGTGCCCCACCACGATCGGCTCGTCGGGGTTCCCTTCGAGGAAACCCACAAGGACCTCCTGACCGACACGCGGGATCGTCCAGATCCCGAATCCCGCGCCCGTCCAGACCTGCGAGACGCGGATCCAGCATGACGTCTGCTCGTCGTCCTTCGCTTCGCTGTCCCAGAAAAACCGCACCTTGACGCGTCCGTGTTCGTCCGTGAAGACCTCGCGATCCCGCGGCCCCTGCACCACGGCGCTCTGGAGGCCCTGCACGACGGGGCGCGGCGTCTTCTGCGGGGGCTTGTAGGGGTGCTCGGTCCAGACGGCGCGGCACCTCGCGCGCCATTCCTCGTCGTGCTCGGCGTCCATGGAGAACTCGGTCACGAGGAGCGGCGCGCGGTCCGGGTCGAGTAGCGGATGGGGGTGGTTTGCTATCGCGACGACGACACCCGGCGCGAGGTCTAGGGCGTTCGTCTCGAAGCTCGCCGCGCGGGTCTGGGTGGTCTCCGAGAGGACGAGCCGCGCCGCGAGCTCTTGCCCCGCCCGCGGGTCATGGCGTCCCGCGCCCCTCGTGGGCGCCGTGGCGGCCCCTGGGGAGGGCGGATGCATCGTGTGCACGCGGAAGGCCCCCGGGACGTAGTGCCGACGCTCGAACCGGGCCGATGGGGTCGGCTCTTGTAGGTCGGCCTCGCCGTAGAGCGGGAAGCCGGGGCGGCGAAAGTCGACGTCCCGCAGCACGACGCGCATGGGCGCGCCGTCCCGGCGGAGAGACACCGCGGTCACGTACTCGGCTTCCGCCGCTTCGTTGGGCGAGGCCTCGAAGGGCAGGGGCGGCCCGGGGCGGACGGGGATCGCCGCGGGATCATCGCAAAGCACGAGGACCGAGCCGCGGCCGTCGCGTAGCTCGAAGAAAAACGAGATCCCCGCCTCTTCGCACAGCCGCGCGAGGAAGGCGAAGTCGCTTTCCCCGTACTGGACGCGGTACTCCAGCACGGGGAAAGCCGCTGGATCTAGGCGCCATTCATGGTCGACAAACCAGTCCTCGAGGAGGCGCTTGGCGATCGCCGGGACCGTCTGCCGCTGAAAAACTCGGTAATCTCTGTTCTGCGTGAGCAGGGAGAGCCGCGGGACGATGCGGATCTCATACGTCGAGAGCCCGGAGAGCTCCACGGCGGTCTGCTCGATGCGCTGCACGAGGCCCGACCACGCGCGGGCCCCGCCGCCGAGGACGAGGGACCACCCCGAGACGAGCGTCACCGAGGCGGGGGCCCAGCCCGCCGCGTCGAGATCGAGATCGGCCGCGTGAGACCGGGCGACGATCGAGACCTCGAACGGGCAGGACATGACCTCCCGAACGCGAATGCTTCGGACAAACAGGGGCGCGTCTACGCCTTGGATCCAAAGGTCGATCCGCGCCATGCCAGGGTTTCCCCTCCCTCGGCCGCGTGGGGCCTACCTTCGAGGCTACGAGCCCCACGGGACGCGGGTCAACAACGGGGGCGGCGCGTCCAACCTTCGCGTCGTTGCATGCTCGCGCGAGACGACCAGGGCGGAAATCGTTCGAGGATGCGCGCGGGCACCTTCTCGCGCTTGCGGGCGACGAGCTCCCGAACCGCGCGGATAACCTCGATGAGGAAGGGCAAAATCAGACGCACGAAATCCAGCCAAGAGGGTTCAGAACCCATGGACGCAGTCCTCCCATGAAGGCAGCAAAAGCGCGCGAAACCCGCGCGCAGCTCAGTCTGCCCTTGCTCAAGCAACTTGCTGCGACCCCCCTTCGCGTCAACGCGGAATCAGGCGCGACTCGAAGTCAGTGTTTGTTCGGGCCTTGCAAAGCGGCGTGTTCGGCGAGTTGAACCAGCTCACCTCACCGAACACGCCCAAGCTTCCCCGGTGGGCATGCGCCGACGTTGCCACGCGGATCGACGGCACAGAAACTGTGAAGTTGTTCGTGGAGTGCTTGCTGCACGGTCCGGCAAGACAAGCTCCCGTGCAGACTGTGATTTGTAAGGTGGATCTCGAATCAGAAAAAATCGTCTGGGCCATGTCTGGAAACACCCTCCTGCATGACTAAGGGAATGTGACCACCTCCGGACCGAGCCCCGACCCCCCCAGCGCGTCGTTCGAAGCCCTCTTCCGCGCCTACGCCGCCGAGCTCCCGCGGTGGTTCTCGCGGCTCCGCGTGCCCCCATGCGACGTGGCCGACGCCTCGCAGGAGGTCTGGCTGGAGCTCCAGGAGCACCCCGAGCAGGTTCCCACGAGCCAGGGGGAAGCGCGCCTGGCCTTGTTCACGGTTGCCGCCCGCATTGCCCAGCGTTTCCGGCGTCGCGCCGCGCTGGACGCGAGCCGACGGCACCCCACGACCGAACCCGAGCACCTGGCGGCGGCCGAGAGCCTCGATGATCGCATGTCGGCCGCGCTTACGCTGCTCGATGCCTTCGTCGCCCTGGACGAGTTCACGCGTCGCCTGGTCATCGCGTCCAAGGTGCTCGGACATACGGACGCCGAAATCGCGCGCGCCGTGGGCCTCACCGAAGCGAGTGTCCAGGCCCGGATCTGGCGGACCTGCACACAGCTCGCGACGAAGAGGGACGAGCACAAGCGCAACAAGCGCCGCGGCGCGCTCCTCCTCCCGGGGGAGCTCGTCATCGACCCCGAGATCCGCGCCGCGATGGCCGCGATTTTGTCCG